>ONXY01000016.1 GCA_900321945.1 uncultured Eubacteriales bacterium
GGACCTGCAGATCGGCAACTATCTGGCGCAGGACTATCAGGAGGTTTTCCATAACTGGCACGTGCAGGACCGGGTCATCGAGGAACTGGATCTGCATTACACCTACAGCCAGCTGAACGGGATGGTTTCCGTAACCAACCCCAGCAATACGCGTATCCTGTACATCACCGTGACGAGTCCGGATCCCAGGGAGGCGCAGGATATCGCCGGCACGTTCGCGAAGGTGGCCTGCGAATTCATCGCGGTAAAGATGGATCAGGAGCAGCCGAACGTCTTTGAGGAACCGCGCCTTCCCACGTCGCCGTCCTCTCCCAACAAGAGCCGGAACCTGATGATCGGCTTCCTGCTGGGGGCGCTGCTGGCGATAGCGGTTATCGTCATCCGGTACGTGGCGGACGACAAGATCCGGACGCCGGAGGACATTGAAAAACTGCTCGGGCTTCCGACGCTGGGCGTCGTGACCGAGCAGGAGTCCTTCTTCCACGGAGCGGGCCAGACAAAGGGCAGGAAGAAGGGGAAGAAGGGAGGAAAGGCATGAGAACCTGTGAGATACAGCGGCTTGAGAAAATGGATTTTCAGGGCGAGGAAGCGCTGAACTCCATCTGCACAAACCTTTCCTTCGTCGGACGGAACATGAAGTGCTTCGTAGTGACGAGCTGTACGGAGAACGAAGGAAAGAGCTCCCTGGTGATGCATATCATGCAGAACCTTGCGGGACGGAAAAAGAAGGTCGTGGTCGTGGACTGCGATCTGCGCAAGAGCGTCATTCTGAACCACTTCTCCATCCGGGTCCCCGGCGGCGAGATTACCGGACTTGCCCAGTTTCTGGCGGGCTACAGCGCGCTGGAGGACGTGGTATACGCCACGAATATTCCCGGGGCCTATCTGATCCCCGCCGGAAAGGATATCGCCAATCCCATGCCCCTGCTGGACAGCCCCGAGTTCGCCCAGCTGCTGGAATACCTGAAGCAGGCTTTCGACGTGGTTCTGCTGGACGCGCCGCCCATCGGCATGGTGGTGGACAGCGCGGTGGTCGCCAAAAACAGCGACGGCGTGGTGCTTGTGGTGGAGCATGCCAAACGCCGGAAGGGAGAGGTGCTGGACGCAGTCAAGCAGATTCATCAGAGCGGATGCCCGGTGGTCGGCTGCATCATCAACCGCGTCAGCATGAAAACCCGCAGCGAGCGGAACTATTACAAGAACCACTACTATTCCTATTCCCATTATTCCCATTATGGCGAGAAATACGGATACGGGCGTCCGGAAAACGATCCGGCGCCGAAAACCTGAGCCGGGTTCACGGGAACCTGAAAACGCGCCTCCGCTTCCGGAGACGCGTTTTTCAGCGCCACGGCGGATCCGGACGCCCGCGCTGAAAAGGGAAACCCGGGTTCCGCGCAGGAACCCGGGTTTCCGCGGCATAAGGGGAAACGTTACTCGTCGTCCGTCAGAATGCCCGCCTCGTGCAGCACGCGGCAGACGGTTTCCGTCCGGGTCATGATCAGATTGGAAAGCACCTCGGCGGCGGCGGCCGGATCGTCCGGATACAGATCCGCCAGCGTTTCACGCCGTGCGCGGATCAGATCGTCGAAAGCCATGCGGTCCTCGGCGATCACGGGCCGCTCGTCCTCATCCGCGGAGAGGTACCAGATATCGTACATGGTATCCAGCTCCAGGATCCAGTTTTCCTGAGAGCGCAGCCAGGCGGCGGCGCGTTCGTCCATGTCCACGGCGCCGTCCAGCAGCTGCCGGGTTACCTGGGTGGTCAGCGAATGGGCGGAACACTGGTCGTCCGCGGTGCGGGCGCCGCCGTCCCCGTCATAGGTGACGGAGCGTTCGCATTCCGGACTCTCCCCGGCTTCCGGCAGATCGGTATACGCCGCGCTCAGGCTGTCGGGACGGGTTTCCGGAGCGGCGTGAAGCTCGTAGCACAGGTTCATGCAGTGCGTCATACGCTCCTCGACCGCGATCCTGGCCGCCTCATCCTCCCCGCAGACCAGCGACATCGACGCCTCCAGCGCGGACAGCTGACGGCTGAAAGCGGCTTCCTCGTTCTCCGCGCTGCGGGCGCCCTCGCTGTCCGCCTTTGAGATCCATTCGTCATACAGGGCGCTGATTTCCGTATCCCAGAGGCCGGCGGCTTCTTCCGCGTCGCCGTCCATGACCAGCGCAGCGCTCCTGGCCGCGGTTTCCTCGTGTTCGCCGCAGGCTGTCAGATCATGCCGGGCCGCGCCGTCTCCGAATCCTGTCAGCCGGGATTCGCAGGCTCCTCCGTCCAGCGCGACGGGATCGGGCTTCCGTACGCGCGGGATGCCCGCCGTCGGGACCTCGACTTCTTCGGAGTAGGTGATGAGCTCCTCGCCCGCCTTGACGGACCAGACCGCGTCCGCGATGTTGACCAGACGGGTGTTTTCCACATCCTTGGCGGTGACGGTATAGGAGAAGGGCACGCTGTACGTTCCGCCGGCCTTCAGGGTTTCGCCCGCGACCACGGTGCGGAGGCCGTTGGAATCCAGCTCCGCCAGGCAGTCCCGGACATCCAGGGAGATGATATCCTTTACCGTGTTGTTGGTGACTTCGATCAGATAGCGGACTTCCTCGCCTTCCTGATACCACGCGCCGTTTTCCGGCGAGGAAATGACCGTCTTGGCCACGATGACGCCGTCCGCGTCCGCGAAGTCCGCCGGCGCGCCGCAGACGGCCGACACGGCGTTCTTTTTGCCGGTCAGGGGATTCTTGTATACCGCCTTGACCGCATTGGGAACCTTTTTCTGATTCGCCTGAATCCAGGTCGTCTTGGTCTTGTATGTGAAGGTGACGCTCTTGCCGGAACCCAGCGAGGAGACTGTCTGCCAGATCTTTTTACCGCTGTAAAGGCTTTCGTAGAGGCTGATGCCGGTAACCTTCTTGCTCATGGGGTTGGAGACAGTGATTTCGAATTCCACCTCTTCCCCGGGAACAAAGAACAGCTTGTTGGCCGGCTTGTTCTTTACGGTCTTGCTGATCCACAGCTCCTTGTCGCCGCGGCCGACGGGGGCCGATACGGAAGCCTTGGCGGATTTCATTTTTCCGTCCGCGCCGGTATAGGTCACGATCACTTCGTTGACGATGAAGGGGGCCGAGAGATCGGCGGCGGAGACCTTGTAATCGAATTCGAAGGTTTTGCTCTTTCCCGCGCCGAGCGTTCCGACGTCTCCTTTCAGGGACGGGTACATCTTATCGGTCACGATCACGTCCTTGACGGATTTGGAGGAAGGATTCTGAACGGTGATCACAAAATGAATCTTTTCATCCTTCTGGAAGAAGAGGGAGTTTTTCGGTCCTTTTGCGACGGATTTCGTCACGTTCAGAACGAAATCGGAGGGGGGCGTCCAGCCGCCGTCTCCGCCCGATCCGGCATCGGCGGAGAAGAAGAACCACACCGGGTTCGATTCCGTCGTGCCGGCCGCGCGGAGGACGCCGTTCATGGCGGACGTGCCGCCGGTCAGTTTTCCCCGGACGATGAAGCCGAGCGTAAAGCGCCCTGTCAGGACGTCCTCCTTCGAGACGGTATAGGTGTATTCACCCGAAGAAGTCTGACCCGGATCGACCGGATCCGAGGAGCCGATCTTTATGTCCGTCCGGCTGTCGTCCTTCAGCCCTTTGAAGAGGCTTGCGGTCAGGCTGACGGCCCTGCTTTTTTTCGACGCGTTTTTCAGGGTCCAGCGGAAGGTGAGCTCGTCCCCGAGCCCGTAGGCTTCCTGCGGATCGGAGACCAGTTCCACCGTCAGCTGCAGCTTGTATTCGGAGACGTCCCCGGTGACCGGCTCGCCGAATCCGCCGTACAGGCCGAGCAGCCGCAGGGTCTGGGGCCAGCCGATACCGTCCTGCTTCAGCTTCATCCGTTTCTGAAACTTCCTGACGGCGTTTGAGGTGCTCTGATCGTATTTTCCGCTGATTTTCCGGCCGTACAGACCGATGTCGCGCAGGGCGGTCTGCAGGCCCCGGACCGCTGAGTCGGAGTTGTCCAGATCGGGAGCGAGGGTCCCGTCCGGATAGAAATCCTCCGTTTTCGATTTGCCGCAGAAGACGCAGGAGGATTTACGGCGGCCCTTGCTGTGATCCGTCGGCTCTTTGATGATCTCCCATTCCGCATACCGGTGGCCGACCTTCTTCAGGGTTTCCTTGATCGTTTTCCCGCAGACCTGGCATTTGGCCTGCCGGCTTCCGGATTTTTTGCATGTCGGCTCTTTGGTTACCGTCCATTCGCCGGGCGTATGCTCCGTCTTTTTCAGCTTCCGGGTTTCCCGGTATCCGCAGTCGACGCACTGGTGCTGCTGTTTGCCTTCTTTGGTGCAGGTCGGCTCCGTGACCGTCTTCCATTTTCCGTAGCGGTGCTCCGTTTTCGGAATGGCCTGCGTCTGGGTTTCACGGCAGCCGGAACAGTACCGGATCCGGGTTCCCTGCGTGGTACAGGTCGCCGGAACCGTCACAATCCATTCGCCCCATGTATGGGTATGCTCGTAGGTTTGGTTGTCGTTGATCGGGAGATTGTTGTCGGGCCATACAATCTGGCCGGGCACACGGGTCGGAGCGGCGACGCCGTCCCAGGAGGTCGCGGCCGCCGCGGGCAGGGCCGCGCAGAGAAGCGCCAGAAGCAGCGCGGCGCACAGGCAGTATTTCCACCGTCGGTTCATCCTTTTTTCCCTCCATTTCAGGTTCGGACATCCGCCCGGAAAGGCGGTCCGCGGAAGTCTGTTCTGTCGGTTTTTCATAGCTGTGGCTGACACCCCTATCATAGCACAGGAATCGGATTCAGGCAAGCGCGGCCGCTCCTTCCGCGGCCATTCCGCGGCGGAAAAACCGGAAAACGGATACCGGAGAGAACGGGAAAAACGCGCCTCCGGTGCGGAGACGCGCTTTTCGGCAATGATCCGGTCCGTTATACGCTCAGATAACGCTCCATGATCCAGGCCGAGGCCAGATACATGACCGCGGAATAGCCCAGAGCGACGGCAGAGCGGATCCCCATGACCGTCTGAACGGTCATTCCCCTGGTCACGATCAGCTGTCCGAGCCAGTTCATGACCGCGGACAGAAGCACGAAGAGCAGAAAGCTGACGATCCCGTTGTATTTCTTTCCGTTCAGCAGAGCGGAGGAGACAATGTCCGCCAGACCGGCGACGGACACGGTGGCGAGCCAGGAGGTCAGGAACCATACGACCAGAAGAAGGAGGGAGTCCCAGTTCAGCGGAATCTCCTGCCCGAGTTTCGCGAGGAATTCCTTCGCCATCTTCCAGAACATCTCCAGCTGTCCCAGACGGCTGAAGAGCAGGGTCACGTCCAGCAGGCCCAGCAGGAAGAAGAACGCTCCGGCCAGAGCGATGGAGAGGCCGTTTTCCAGCATCTTGGCGCCGAGAATCTGATAGCAGTTCCGGGGCGTCATGAAAAGCATATAGCCCTGCTTCGTGTTCATGTCCCTGTGCAGCACAAGAATGCTCTGGAAGCCGATCGCCATGACCCCGACGAGGGCGGTCATGAACAGCGCCGCCGTGGAAAAGGCAATCAGCTCGTCCGTGTTTCCGGACGCGTTCCGGAACAGCAGAGCGGCCAGGAAGGCAAGCTCCGCCGCCGCGGCGACGCCCAGGACGATCAGCTTCGCGAACCAGGTTTTTCTCATTTCATATTTCAGCAGCATGCTCATGTTCATTCCTCCTTTGCGTGGCCGAAGATGGCCCGGTACCGGTCCGCCATGGAAACCTGATCCACGGTCCGCATCTCCTCCAGATCCCGGACCTCCACCAGCTTTCCCTTCCGGATAAAGACCGCCTGGTCCGCGACGGCTTCCATCTCCTCCACCAGGTGGCTGGAGAGGATCAGAGCCTTTTCGGGAGCGGCTTCCTGCAGGATGCAGCCGCGGATTTCGTCCCGGGCCAGCAGGTCGATGCCGTTGAACGGTTCGTCCAGCATATAGACCAGCGCGTCCC
>ONXY01000008.1 GCA_900321945.1 uncultured Eubacteriales bacterium
AAGATCGGTTCGTACGTCATGGACGTGTCAAGCGTCCGCACTACGAAATCGTTGACGACCACGTCCGGATACAGCTCTGTTTTGTCGAATTTCCATCCCGCGACTCTCCTGCCCTGAGGCACGAGGGGACGGATTTTTGCTGTAAGCTGGCCGCCTTTCTCCTGCGCGCCGGTGGCGCGGTTGCTGTAATCCGACGTAAAGTCGAAAGAGCGGATCCATCCTCCGCCGCCTTTGGTGCCCTTTTTGATATGGCAGAGTTCTCCGTGTATGACCTCGGCGGTCAGCGTTTCGCCGGTGCGGGCCGCCTGGATCTCGTCTTCGGACCGCAGCGTTTCGGAGCCGGCTTTTTTGTAGACGACCTCCAGGGTCCAGGAGCGGTCGAAGCCCGTCATCCGGAACCACTTTACCCCGCGCAGGAAATCGTAGCGCACTCCGTTGAAGACCCAGTAGTCAATCGTGTTCCTCTGGGACGTCCTGGCGGTAACGATGACGTTGTCCTCCGCCGTAACGGTCATCTCGGACATCTCCTCGCCGGCGCCCTTGTTGGGCTTCTCCGCCCGCTGGATATAGGCGCCGATGACTTTGAGGGTATAGGTTCCCGGCGCCTGATCCGGAGACGCCGCTTCCGGCCGGCCGGAAGCGTTATCCGCCGGCGGGGTGCGCGTCAGGTAATTCCAGAGCACAAGGCCGGAATACCCCCCGTAGGCGACGTAGGCAAACATGTCCGTGGACCGGGCGGGGTCGGGTTCCAGGGCCGTGTCCGCCGGGATGGTGATCAGCACCTCGTTGGTCTGCTCATCCCGCAGGTTCAGGGGAGACTCCAGATCCGGCTTGACGTAGAACGTATCGGCCAGCGCCGCGCCGGCATACACGCACAGAACAAGCAGCAGAATGATAACGCGTTTACTTCCTTGTTTCATGAAACACACCTCCCTTTTTAATAAAAACGGTCAGAAAAGATCCGCCCTCCGGACCCGGTAACGGAAAGCATGAGGCCGGCGTCCGGAAACAGGCTGTTCCCGCGTTTTATTTCTCCCGGTGAACAATGGCCGTCAGCAGTCCGTCCGTAAACCGGACCGCCGTGCAGTCCTCCGTCAGCTCCTCCTCCCGCAGCCACGCTTCCTTTCCGGACAGAAGGCTGACGAACCGGTCCGCGTCAAACCGCGTGACGTCGTTTTCCGATACGGCGTAGACAAAAACGAAATCGTTGGCCAGCGGCATGAAAACCGTCGTATCCGTCACAAAGGAAGACACGTGCCAGTCCCCGACGGTTCCGTAATAGAAATCTCCTTCTCCCTTCTCAAAGCCCATCCATCCGTCGAACGCCTCCTCCGGCGTCAGCTGATACACGCCTTCCCTGCTCATCCAGGGCTGGAAAGTCCTGACCGTGTAGATCTGCCCGTTCAGCTTCACCCGGTCGCCCGGTTTCAGGTTTTCCACGTCTCCGGCGGCGTAGCGGTCCGATTCATAGAGCTCCACGGTAAAAAACCCGCCGTCCGTGATGTGTTCCGTATCCGTGATTCTGGCCCAGTATGTGCCGTTCTGCAGATCCGCTTCTGTGCCGGCCGCGCTGACGGGCTCCAGCACCGGGCCGGAGGTTTCGGGAGTTTCCTCCCCCTTCTTCGGGGACGGCAGATCCGTTCCTTCCGTATCCGTTTCCCGGTAATACCGGACGGCCGCGTCCAGCGCCGCCATGGTGGCCGCGTCCTCTCCCTCGATATACTTGGCGGTGTATTCCACGTCGCCTCCGTCCCGGATCTCGATCAGCTGCATATGGCATACCGTGTACTGGCCGATCCTGTATGTATACCGGGCTCCGAGCAGCTTCCTGCCGCCGGTTTCCAGGGTTTCGGCCGGGCTGGTGGACAGATCCTCGTGTTTTTCTTCCAGGTATTCCCGGTACACGTTGTTCAGATAATTGACGGGGTTGCTGAATTTCTTGTCCATGGGCCTGCGGTTGACGATCACGTACGGGATGTATCCCGGCACGTCCGTGTAGATCACCAGCCCGGTATTGTTCTCATATCCGGCGGTACCCGAAAGAGGGACCTTTGTGGCGAAACGCTGCTCCGCGCAGGTACAGTCCGCGTATTCCTCCGCCAGAGCGG
>ONXY01000142.1 GCA_900321945.1 uncultured Eubacteriales bacterium
CGTCGGGACGATCGCCAGCGGCGTGGCCAAGGCCGGCGCCGGCGGTATCCTGATCTCCGGCGGCGAGGGCGGCACGGGCGCCGCGCCCATGAGCAGCGTGCACCACGCCGGCCTGCCCTGGGAGATCGGTCTCGCGGAGGCCCATCAGGTGCTCTGCCGCAACGGGCTGCGCCAGACGGTTACGCTGGAAACCGACGGCAAGCTGATGACCGGGCATGACGTGATGGTCGCGCTGCTGCTCGGCGCGGAGCAGTTCGGCTTCGCCACGGCGCCGCTGGTTGCCATGGGCTGCCGGATGATGCGGGTGTGCCAGCTCGGCACATGCCCCTTCGGCATCGCGACCCAGAACCCGGAGCTGCGCAGGCGCTTCAGGGGAAAACCCGAGTATGTGGAGCGGTTTATGCTCTTCATCGCGGAACAGATGCGGGAGATCATGGCGCGTCTCGGCGCGCGCACCGTGGACGAGCTCGTGGGCCGCAGCGATCTGCTGGCCGCGAAGGATGACGCCGCGATGGATCTTTCCGATCTGACCGGCTTCTCCCGGAACGTTCACTTCCGTCCGTCCGCGAAGCACGATTTCCATCTCGCGGAGCGGACGGACGCGCGGCTGTATCAGGATCACGTGCAGCTGACGACCACGGACCGCGCCTTCGGCACGATGCTGAAGGGCAGCCGCCGTATCCAGGCCCGGGGCTGCGGCGGCCAGTCCTTCGGCGCATTCCTGCCGCGCGGGCAGGAGATTACGCTCTACGGCGTGGCGAACGATTATCTGGGCAAGGGCCTGTCCGGAGGCACGCTGGCGGTCCGTCCGCCGGCCGACAGCATCTGGAAGCGGGAGGACACCCTGATCGGCAACGTGGCGCTCTACGGCGCCACGGGCGGATACGCCTTCGTGGCCGGCATGGCGGGCGAGCGCTTCGCCGTGCGCAACTCCGGCGCGTGGGCGGTGGTGGAAGGCGTGGGCGACCACGGCTGCGAATACATGACCGGCGGGCGGGTGGCCGTGCTGGGTCCCGTGGGCGACAACTTCGCCGCGGGCATGTCCGGCGGCGTCGCCTGGGTGCTGGATGAGAAGGATGAGCTGCGGAGCCGGCTGAACGCCGGACACGTGCGGCTGTACCCCGTGACGGAGAAGCAGTCGGACGAGCTGATCCGGCTGCTGGAAATGCATGCGAAGGCCACCGGTTCGGAAAAGGCGGCGGAGATCCTGTCGCGTTTCGGCGAATATCTGCCGAAGTTCCGGGCGGTCATCTCGGACGAGTACCTGGCCTGGGTAAAGGGGGCTTGAAACCGTGGGCAGCGCAACGGGTTTCCTGGATGTGAAAAGAACGGAGAATCCCTTCCGGAGCGAGGCGGTCCGGCTCGGCGACTTTGAGGATCTGCACGCGCAGAATCCCCCGGAGGTCCGGTACGCGCAGGCGTCCCGGTGCATGAACTGCGGCGTGCCCTTCTGCCAGTCGGATTTCGGCTGTCCGCTGCACAATCTGATCCCGGAATGGAACGATCTGCTTTACCGCGGTCAGGAGCGGGAGGCGCTGACCCGCCTTCTGCGCACGGCGCCGTTTCCGGAGTTCACGGGGCGGGTCTGCCCCGCGCTGTGCGAAAAGGCGTGCAATCTGGCGGATGAAGGGGACTTCGGCGTCACGAACCGGGATAACGAGCTGTATCTGATCGAGACGGGATTCGCGAAAGGCTGGATCAGCCCGCGGATTCCCGGCACGCGGACCGGAAAACGGATCGCCGTAATCGGGAGCGGACCCTCCGGCCTGGCCGCCGCGGATCTGCTGAACCGTCTGGGCCACGGGGTGACCGTATTCGAAAAAGCGGACCGCCCCGGAGGCCTGCTGATGTACGGCATTCCGAACATGAAGCTGCCGAAGGGCGTCGTGGAACGGCGGATCCGCCTGATGGAGGCGGAAGGCGTCCGCTTCGTCCTGAATACGGAAGCCTCTCCGGAGATAACGGATGAATACGACGCCGTGCTGCTGTGCGGCGGCTCCCGCACGCCCCGCTCCCTGAAGGTTGAGCACACGGACGCGCGGGGCGTCCTGTTCGCCGTGGACTATCTGACCGCGGCGACCCGGTCCCTCCTGGACGGCAGGGTTTCCGAAGCCTCCGCGAAGGACAGGCACGTGGTGGTCGTCGGCGGCGGCGACACGGGCAACGACTGCGTGGGTACGGCCCTCCGCCAGGGCTGCGCTTCCGTGACGCAGCTGGAGATGATGCCGGCTCCGCCGGCCTGCCGGACGCCCTCCAACCCCTGGCCGGAATGGCCGCGGATCCTGCGGACCGATTACGGCCAGCTTGAGGCCGTTTTCCGCCAGGGCGCCGATCCGCGGGTGTACGAAACCACGGTGAAGCGGATTCTGACGGATGAGGAAAACCGGATTGCCGGCCTGGAAACCGTGCGGCTGCGCCGGGCGTCCGGAGGCGCCTTCGAAGAGGTGGAGGGAAGCGAACGGACCCTGCCCTGCGGGCTGCTGCTGATCGCGGCGGGCTTCGTGGGCTGCGAGGAGGAAACCGCGAAGCGCTTCGGCCTGAAGGCCGACGCCCGCGGCCGGCTGCTGCCGGAGGACGGAAGCCATCGCCTGACGGGGAATCTCTTCAGCGCCGGGGATATGCGTACCGGCCAGTCGCTGGTGGTGCGCGCGCTGGCGGACGGCCGGGCCGCCGCCCTGGAGGCCGACGCGTGGCTGAAAGCGAAAGCCTGAGCGCCGGACGGCCGGCGGTCCGGTAAACACACACAGGAAGGGAGCCGCGGGGATCCGGCCGGGAAAGCTTTCCGGATCCCGCCGCTCCCTTTCCGCATGCAAAAAGACCCGCGGCGCGTTCAGCGCCGCGGGTTCTGCGTATCCGATTATTACTCGTCTTCGGACTGGAGGGCGTCGTAGCCTTCCTCTCCGGTCCGGACGCGGACCACGTTCTCAACGTCCTGGACAAAGATCTTGCCGTCGCCGATATGGCCGGTATACAGCACGCCGCGGGCGGTATCGATCACCTGCCTGACCGGCACTTTGCTGACCACGATATCCACCTGCACTTTCGGCAGGAGCGTGACCTCCACCGGCGTGCCGCGGTAATACTCGGGCCTGCCCTTCTGCGCGCCGTAGCCCATAACGTTGGTGACGGTCATGCCGGTGATTCCGATATTGTTCATGGCCTTCTTCAGGCTCTCCAGGCTGGCCGGGCGGCAGATGATCTGCACGCGGGTGTAGACCGGCTCTCCCGGCGCCTTCGCGGCCTTCACGGCGGTCACGGGCACCGCCTCGGAAACGGGGGCTGCGGGGGCCGCCGGCACCGGAATGACGGGCGTGTCCACGCCTTCCTCCGGCAGGATCGGGAATCCGGCGTACGCGGTATGCAGCCCGTGCTCGCTCCGGTCCAGACCCATGATTTCGTCCGCCGCGTCCGCCCGCAGACCTATGGTTTTCTTAATCAGCAGGAACACGGCGGTAATCACGGCCCCCGTCCACGCGATCGTGGCAAGCACGCCGAGAATCTGGATGCCGAGGAATCTGAACCCGCCTCCGAAGAACACGCCCTTCATCGTGGTTCCGCCGGTGGCGAACAGGCCGGTCAGCACCGTGCCCAGGGATCCGCACACGCCGTGAACGGAGATCGCGCCGACCGGGTCGTCGATCTTCACGACCTTATCGAAGAATTCCACGGAAAGCACGATCACAAGCCCGCAGACCAGGCCGATGACCGCGGCCCCGAAGGGATTCACGGCGTCGCAGCCCGCCGTGATGCCGACCAGGCCGGCGAGCGCCGCGTTGAATGTCATGGAGACGTCCGGCTTGCCGTAGCGGGCCCAGGTGAAGATCATGGTGGTCAGCGTGGCCACCGCCGCCGCCAGGTTCGTGTTGAAGAAAACCAGCGAGGCGCTTTCGATCAGCCCGTCGCTGTCCATGCCGACCGTGGAGGCGCCGTTGAAGCCGAACCAGCAGAACCAGAGAACAAAGACGCCCAGCGCCGCGATGGACAGGTTGTGCCCCAGGATCGCCCGCGGCTTTCCGTCCTTATCGTATTTGCCGATGCGGGGCCCGAGGATCTTCGCGCCGATCAGGGCGCAGACGCCGCCGACCATGTGCACGGCCGTCGAACCGGCGAAGTCATGGAAGCCCATTTCCGCCAGCCAGCCGCCTCCCCAGATCCAGTGGCCGGACACCGGATAGATGAACAGCGAGATCGCCGCGGAATAAACGCAGTAGGCGGAGAATTTCGTCCGCTCCGCCATGGCTCCGGAAACGATGGTGGCGGAAGTGGCGCAGAAGACGGTCTGGAATATGGCGTACGCCCACAGCGGAACGCCCGCCGGCAGGATATGCGAATAGTCCTTCATGATGAAGGGATCGATCCACCCGAAAAGCGCGGTTCCGGCGCCGAACATGATGCCGTAGCCGAAAAGCCAGTACAGCGGCGTTCCGATGCAGAAGTCCATCAGGTTCTTCATCAGGATGTTGCCGGTATTCTTCGCGCGGGTAAACCCGGCCTCGCACATGGCGAAGCCCGCCTGCATGAAAAAGACCAGCGCCGCGCCGAGGAGCACCCAGATGGTGTTGACTGCGGAGAATGTCATAAGGATCACTTCCCTTTCCGTTTTTTCCCAACAAAAAGAGGCGCCGGGTGTTTAGCACACCCTTGCGCCTCACTGGGATGGACAGATTTTATGCAGGAAGAAGCCGCCTGTCAAGAGCAGTACAGCCAAAAAACAAAAGAACGGATCCCGGCGGTGCAAAGAATGCATGGAAAAAGCATCCGGATCATTGACACGGAAGCTTTTCGGTGATAGCATACGGGCAGCAGGACAAGGGCGTCATGTGGAACGCTCTGTCCTGCGCTTTCTTTTTTGGCTGAACGGGAAAGGAGAATTCCGGATATGTGCGGAATCGTCGGTTTCACGGGACACGCTCAGGCGGCGCCGATCCTGCTGGACGGGCTGGCCAGGCTGGAATACCGCGGATATGATTCCGCCGGGCTCGCGGTGCGCGACGGCGCCGCGCCGGCGGAGGTGGTCAAGGCCACCGGAAAGCTGATTCACCTGGCGGACAAGACGGATCAGGGCCGGGCGCTCCCCGGCTCCTGCGGCATCGGGCACACGCGCTGGGCCACCCACGGGGATCCCAGCATGGTGAACGCGCATCCGCACGTCAGCGGAAGCGCCTCCGGCTCCGGGCCTGTGGACAGCGACGTGGTCGGCGTGCACAACGGCATTATCGAGAACTTCACCGAGCTGAAGGAAAAGCTGATCCGGAATCACTACACCTTCTACAGCGACACCGACACGGAAGTTGCGGTCAAGCTGGTGGATTACTACTACAAAAAATATAAGATCGGGCCGGTGGACGCGATCACCCGGAGCATGGTCCGGATCCGGGGCAGCTATGCCCTGGCCCTGATGTTCAGAGACTATCCGGACGAAATCTTCGTGGCCCGGAAGGATTCCCCCCTGGTCGTCGGAATCACGGACGGCGCCTCGTATCTGGCGTCGGACGTTCCGGCGATTCTGAAGTACACCCGGAACGTATATTATATCGGCAATCTGCAGGTGGGGCGGATCAGCCCCGGCGGGGTAACGTTCTTCGACCTGAACGGGGACGAGGTGCAGCTGCCGCTGACGGAGATCACCTGGGACGCGGCGGCGGCGGAACGGGACGGCTACGAGCATTTCATGCTCAAGGAGATCCACGAGCAGCCCAAAGCCGTCCGGGACACGCTGAACAGCCTGGTGAAGGACGGAAAAATCGCGCTGGCCGAATCCGGGCTCACGGACGAAACGCTCCGGAACGTCGGCCGGATCGATATCGTGGCCTGCGGCTCCGCGTGGCACGTCGGCATGGCGGCCCAGTACGTGATCGAGGATCTCGCGAAAGTCCCGGTCCGGGTGGAGCTGGCCTCCGAGTACCGCTACCGCAGCGTTCCCATGGAGCCGGGCACGCTGACGGTCGTCATCTCCCAGAGCGGGGAGACCGCGGACAGCCTCGCGGCGCTGCGGGTGGCCCGGGAGCGCGGGGCGGAGACGCTGGCCGTGGTGAACGTGATCGGATCGACCATC
>ONXY01000060.1 GCA_900321945.1 uncultured Eubacteriales bacterium
ATGTGGAGAAGATGGGGTATGAGGTGCCGGACGTCCTCACCTGGGACTTCATCTGGGAGCTGTCCGAAAAGGCCATGGAAAAGGACGCGGACGGGAACTTTGTCCTGAACGGGCAGAAGACGATGATCCCCTTTATCTACAAGAGCACGGACAACATGATGATCTCCCAGCTGAAGCAGCTGGACGCCCCGTACTCCAAGCCCAACGGCGAGGTCCTGATCTTCAGCGATACCACGAAGGCCCTGCTGGAGGAGGTCTATGCCCACGCGAAGAGCCGCGCCTTCTCCACCTTCGCCATCAGCAGCTATCCCGGCAACTTCTTCAACGCCGGGCAGTGCATCTTCGCCATCGACTCCACGGCCGGCGCCACCTGGCTGGGCACGGACGCCCCGCTGACGGAGATCCCGGAGGAATCCCTGCGGCGCTTTGAGACAGTGGTGCGGCCCATCCCGCAGTTCGACCCGGCGAACCCGAAGATGATCAGCCAGGGCCCCAGCGTATGCGTCTTCTCCAAGGAGAACACGCAGGAGGTGCTGGCCGCCTGGCTCTTTGCCCAGTACCTGCTGACAGACGAGGTGCAGATGGCCTATTCCCAGACGGAGGGCTACGTGCCCGTCACGCTGCGCGCGCAGCAGAACCCGGCCTATCAGGATTACCTTTCCCGCCGGGGTGAGGACAACAACGAGCATTACTACGTCAAGATCGACGTCAGCAGGCTGCTGCTGGACAACGCGGCCAATACCTTTGTGACCCCCGTGTTCAACGGCAGCGCCTCCCTGCGGCAGGCGGCGGGCCAGCTGATCGAGGAGGCGGCCAAGGCCGCGCGGCGCAAGAAGGAGATGAACGACGAGTTCATCACCAAGCTGTACGCGGACATGAGGAGTCTGTACCGGCTGGACCAGATCGCCGTGCAGAAGGAGGAAGCGCCCGGGGAGGAAGCGGCGCAGGCCGCGGAACCCGTGGCGGCCGGGCTGCCGGCGGAGTCGAAAGGCCTGCTGATCCTTCTGGCCGCGGTGTGGCTCCTGATCGGGGTCCTGAGAGGGAGGGAAGCCCTGAAAAAAAGACGCAAAAACGCTGAAAAAATCAAATAAAGAATTGAAATAACAGGGTGAAAGATGTAAAATAAGGGCAACAAATACCCGAGAGGTATAAAATTGAAAGGAGACCACGATCTATGAAGAAGGCACTTACTCCTATTCTGGCCATTCTGGCTGTAGCAGCCATTGTCTTCTGCTTTATCCTGAACGGGCAGAAGGGCGACCTGCAGAAGAAGATCGACACCCTGCAGAGTGACGCCAGCGCCCTGTTCACGCAGGAAGACGTCGATACCAAGATCACCGCTGCCGTGGACGCCGCCAAGGCTGAAGCTTCCACCGCTCTGGAAGAAGCTGTCACCAAGGCCAAGGAAGGCCTGTTCGATCAGGCTGCCGTGGACGAAGCCGTCGCCAAGGCCAAGGAAGGCCTGTTCAGCGCGGATGACGTGACCGCGAAGGTCACCGAGGCTGTTGACGCCGCCAAGACCGAAGCCGCCAAGGCCGCGGATGAAGCCGCCAAGGCCGCCGAGGATGTCAAGGCCGGACTGGAAGGCAAGATCGCTGAGCTGGAAGGCAAGATCGCCGACCTGGAGAAAGCTGCCGCCGAAAAGGTAGAGGAAATCAAGGAAGCCGTTGAAGAAAAGGTCGAAGAAGTGACCGGCGCCGCCACCGAGGCCGTTGCCAACGTGACCGAAGCCGCCGAAGAGAAGGCCGCTGAAGTGACCGAAGCCGCCGCCGAGACCGTGGCCGAAGTGGCTGAAGCTGTGGAAGCTCCCGCCGAGCCCGCCGCTGTGGAAGAGCCTGTCAAGGAGCCCGCCGCTGAGGAACCCGCCGCTGAAGAAGCCAAGGTTCTGACCTATGCGGAATATGCCGCTGCCGAGCTGGACACCGAAGTCTGCATCGAAGCTTATGTGCAGGATCATCAGAACTGGTGGAATGACAAGGTGACCGTTTACCTGCAGGATCAGGACGGCGCCTACTATGCCTATGAGATGGCCTGCTCCGAGGAAGACGCTGCCAAGCTGGTTCCCGGAACCAAGATCCGCGTCAAGGGCTATAAGGGCGAGTGGAGCGGCGAAGTTGAGATCCTGGACGGCTCCTTCGAGTTTGTGGAAGCCGAGCCCTGGATCGCCGAAGCCAAGGACGTGACCGCCCTGTTCGGCACGGATGCCCTGATCGATGAGATGAACAAGCTCGTGACCATCAAGGACGCCGTCATCGTGGACTACAAGGACACCGGCGCCGCGTTCGCCTACAAGAATCCCGACGAGCAGAGCGACGACCTGTACTTCCAGGCCAAGATCGGCGAAGGAGTCTATGACTTCTGCGTGGAATCCTATCTGCGCGGCGGGGACACCGACGTGTACAAGACTGTTGAGGGCCTGCAGATCGGCGACACCGTCGACATCGACGCGTATCTGTACTGGTACGAAGGACCCAACGCGCATGTCATCGGCGTGACCGTGAAGTAATATCCGACCGTACTCACAGGCGGGAGCAGAGGCTCCCGCCTTTTCTCGTTGAGAATCGGCAGG
>ONXY01000117.1 GCA_900321945.1 uncultured Eubacteriales bacterium
ATCCGGTTATGCCGGCGGCTGTTTTCTTCCCGCCGGCAGGAATCATTTCTCCGGAGAGCGAAAATAGAATAGTATGCGTTTTCGGAAACGACGCTTTATGAAGGAGAATTGCCATATGAAAATGACCTTCCGCTGGTACGGACACGACATCGATCCCATTCCGCTGAAATACGTGAAGCAGATTCCGGGCATGACCGGCCTGATGGGGCTGCTGGACAAACCCGCCGGCGTCGACTGGCCGGAGGAGGAGTTCGCCGCTCTGAAAAAGGAAGTGAACGACGCCGGTCTGGAGATCGAGGTCATCGAATCCGTCAACGTCCATGAGGACATCAAGATGGGCCTTCCCTCCCGGGAGGAATACATCGCGAATTATATCAGCACGATCCGGATGCTGGCCAGGCACGGCGTGAAGGTGATTATCTACAACTTCATGCCCGTCTTCGACTGGCTGCGGACCGATCTGGCCCGGGTAATCCCGGAGGACGGAAGCAACTCCCTCTACTTTGACGAGAAGGATCTTGGTGAGATGGGTCCGCTGGAGATCGTCCGCAGAACCGCGGAAGGCTCCAAGGGGTTCTCCCTGCCCGGCTGGGAGCCAGAGCGGCTGGCGCTTCTGGAAACGACCCTGAAGCAGTATGAGAGCATCGGCCCCGACGATCTGCGGAAGAACTTCAAGTATTTCCTGGACGCTGTGATCCCGGTGTGCGAGGAAACGGGAGTGCGCATGGCCTGCCATCCGGACGACCCCGCCTGGCCCATTTTCGGTCTGCCCCGCATCACCCACAGCCAGGCCGATTTCGACATCATGGTGAAGCTGCACGACAGCCCCGCGAATACTCTCTGTCTGTGCACCGGTCCTCTGGGCAGCAACCCGGACAACGATATTCCCGCCATCATCCGTCACTTCGGCGAAATGAACCGCATCGGCGCCATGCACGTGCGGAACGTGAAGTATCTGGGGCATCATCACTTCCGGGAGGCGGCGCATCTGTCCTCCGCGGGCGATCTGGATCTGTACGAAATCATGAAGGCCGTTCACGAGACCTGCCCGGACACCTACGTCCGTCCGGACCACGGCCGCATGATCTGGGACGAGGAAGGCCGCCCCGGCTACGGGCTCTACGACCGGGCCCTCGGCGCCGCCTATCTGAACGGGCTCTGGGAAGCCCTGGAGAAGGGCGGCTGAGGCCGGGTTCCGGAATACGCGCAAAAAAGAGGGAGGCGCCGCGGAGCGTCTCCCTTTCGTATGCCTTCCGCCGGGCGGAAGAAGGGTCAGAAGGTGATGTCCTTGTTCTTGGACACGCGCATGAAGATCAGCATGGACGTGATCGTCAGCACGTTCAGGATCGTGGCCAGCGCGGCCGCGGGGCCGTCGGAGCCCCGGGTGACCTGCGCGTAGATGGCCAGGGTCAGTGTAATGGTCTTCCGGTTGTACAGGATAACGCCCGTGGACAGCTCCGTGATGATCGTTACCCAGGACAGGATGGCGCCGGACAGGATGCCGTTGCGCATCATGGGAACCGTCGCCTTGAAGAAGGCCTTCATTTTGGAGCAGCCCAGGGAGATCGCCGCCTCCTCCACGGTGATGGGAATCTGCTGGAGCACGGCGACCGAGGACCGGATGGTATAGGGAATTCTCCGGATGCACAGGGCGATGATCATGATCAGCATGGTGCCGGTCAGAACCATCGGCTGCTTGTTGAAGGCGACGACCAGCGCGATGCCCACCACGGAGCCGGGAATGATATAGGGGATCATGGACGCGGTGTCGATGGTGTCGTTCAGCTTCGACTTTCTCCGGACCACCAGATAGGCGATCAGGATGGCCAGCAGCACAACCGCCGCCAGCGCCAGCAGGCCGATCAGGAAGGTGTTTTTGATCTCCAGCGGCAGATCCCGGGATACCTTCTGGTAGCTGCCCATGTCAAATCCGTCCACGAAGATCTTTCCGCTGGTCTTCCGGAAGGAGCAGTACATGACGTACATCTGCGGCATGAAGGCCAGGAACACGATAATGTACGTGTAGGCGTGAATCAGCACGTTCTTCAGGCCCTTCGCCGGCTTCCGCTGAATGGGGTGCAGCGCGTTCATGTTGAAGGCGAACCGGTTGCTGGCCCA
>ONXY01000468.1 GCA_900321945.1 uncultured Eubacteriales bacterium
GGCATGATGCGGAACTGTCCAAATCTATGATTTGGGTCACAGTTCCCATGCTACAGGAGCCCGCGATTGGCGAGCGAAAGCGAAGACAGAGCGGCTGCGACGATCGCAATCGCAAGGGAGGATGTACATTTATGAGCAAACTGACAGACAGGATCAGTTATCTGCAGGGCCTCGCGGAAGGCATGAAGCTGAATACCGAAAAGGACTCCAACCGGCTGATTGTGGAGATCCTCAATGTGCTGGGCGACGTGGGCGACGCGTTTGAAGCGCTGGCCGAATCCCACGGCGAGCTGAGCGATTATGTGGAAAGCATCGATGAGGACCTGGCGGACCTGGAAGCCGATCTGTATGACGATGAAGACGAGGATCTGGCGGAGGACGAGGACGAAGACTTCGAGGGAAGCCTGATCGAGTACGAATGTCCCCACTGCGGCAAAATGGTGCAGATCGACGCGGACGACGTGGATTTCGACGAGGATGCCCTGTGCCCCGAGTGCGGCAAGGAACTTTTTCCCGAACTGCCGGACGGCGCCGAGGAAGAACCGGACGATAAGGCCGGGGATGACGACGAATAAACAAACCCAGACGAAAACAGCGGAGCAGGGCGCTCCGTTGTTTTTGTGTGGTATGCTTTACGACTTTTTCAGCTGATTGATCACATGATAGTTGCCGAGAATGACCATGGTGCATTCGCTGTCGATCGGTACGTCAATATCCGGCGTAATGCCGAGGTTTTCATCCCGGCGCATCGCGATGACGTTGAGGCCATAGCGGTTCCGGAGATCCAGCTGGCGGATTGTTTTTCCATACCAGGCCTCCGGCGGCGCCATTTCCACAATGCCGAACTCGTCGGACAGCTCGATATACTCCATGACACCGGTGGAGGTCAGGCCCAGTGAAAGCTTGTCCGCCATCTCCCGCTCCGGGATAATAACCCGGTCGGCGCCCAGTTTTTCCAGGATTTCCCGGTAGGTATCGTCATGGGCTTTGCACATAATGTAAGGGACGCCCAGGGTTTTCAGGTTCATTGTGATCAGCGCGGAAGCAGCCAGGTCGGAACCGACGGCGACAACGGCTGAGTCAAAGTTTCCCGCTCCGAGTTTCCGCAGGACGTCAATATCCCGGGCGTCCGCGGCAGCGGCCCGGGTGACCCGGTCCGCGATCTTGTCGATCAGCGATTCATTCGTATCGACAGCCAGCACTTCCTCGCCGCAGTCATACAGCCTGACGGCCATCTCGCCGCCGAAACGGCCCAGGCCGATCACGATATAGGATTTCATGAAGCAGGTACCCCTTTCTTATCAGCCGATCAGCAGATCGGTATTCGCGTATCTGAATTTCTCCCCGGCAGGTTTCTTTTTCAGGAAGCCGACGCTCAGCGTCAGCACACCGACCCGGCCGAAGTACATATACACCATGATCATGAGTTTGGCCGGCAGGCTCATTTTCGGCGTGACGCCGGCGGAAAGCCCGACCGTCCCGATGGCGGAGACCGCCTCGTAAAGGCTGTCCGTAAAGTCTACCGGCGACGTGGCGGAGATGACCGTCGCGCCGATGAAGCTGAGCGATACCATCAGGATAAAGATCGTAATGGCGTTCAGCACATGGTCGTCCGCGATGGTCCGGTGAAAAACGCTGACGGTGTAGCGCCCGCGCATCCTGTTCCACAGGAACATCAGCAGCACCACAAAAGTGACGGTTTTCAGGCCGCCGGCCGTGGATCCGGAGGAACCGCCGATCAGCATAAAGAAGATCGAAACCGCCTTGGCGGCGGGCGTCAGCGCAGCCTGATCAACACCCGCGAACCCCGCGGTACGGAGCGTCATGGACTGGAACCACGCGGCCAGCAGTTTCCGGCCGAGGGGCAGGGAACCGAGCGTCGCGGGATTGTTCCATTCCAGAATACAGGTCAGGATCATCCCGGTCAGCAGCAGGACGCCGGTGGTGATCAGTACCAGCCGGGTATAAACGCTCCAGCGGCGCGGCTTTTTTTCCCGCAGGACCTCGTCCCAGACGAGGAACCCCAGGCCGCCCAGAATGACCAGCGCGCTGAGCGTCAGGCATACGACCGGATCGGTATGATACAGCGCCAGGCTGGAACCGGGTTCCCGGAAACCGAGGATATCAAATCCCGCGTTGCAGAAGGCGGATACGGAATGAAACACGCCGAGCTTCAGCGCCTGCAGGAAGGAACAACCCGGATCGGCCGCAAAACGGAGCGTCAGGATCAGGGCGCCGGCGCCTTCCACAGCGAACGCCCGGGCCAGCAGGTTTTTCTGGTGGCTTACGATGTTGCTCATACTGGAAGCGCCGATGGCTTCCGCCATGACCATCTGCTGCCGCATTCCGATCCGGCGGCGCAGCGTCAGGTAGGCCAGGGAGGCCGCGGACATGAAACCCAGTCCGCCGATTTCAATCATGGTCAGGATGACGGCCTGGCCGAAACCGCTCCACTGGCTCCAGGTATCCCGGAGGACCAGGCCCGTCACACAGGTGGCGGAGGTCGCGGTGAACAGGGAAGTCAGGAACCCGGCGGAGCGGCCCGAACGGGA
>ONXY01000399.1 GCA_900321945.1 uncultured Eubacteriales bacterium
GGGCTTCGCTTCCTCGATGGATCCGTCGAAGGAGCGGGCGTCCGCCGGCAGCTCGCCGACCCATTCGTTGTAAACGTTCATGCGGGTGGTGATTTTGTCGTCGGAGGAGGTGTAGCCCTTGGCGAATTCGATCGCTTCTCCGTTGATCCGGATGGCGTTGATCTTCAGGAACGCGCCGGGGAAGGTCAGTTCTCCGTTGGTCAGGCCCAGGGCCGTGAAGGCCAGGCCCTCGGCGGGAGCGGCAAACTCCAGCGATACCGTATAGTCGCCGGGCTCCGCGATTTCCGCGTTCACGGCGGTAATTCCTTCCGGCGCGGCGCCGCCCCAGTAGGACGCGCTCCAGTCGGCGTTCGCGTACATGATGTAGGCCGTCGCTTTGTGCAGCACAAAGTCCACTTCCACCTTCTTCACCGCCGCGAAGGCTTCCTTCTCCACCACGATGGGCGCGGCGTTTTCCAGGCTGCCGTCGAAGGAGCGGGCGTCGGAGGGAACGGCGGAAACCCATTCGTTGTACAGGTTCATGCGGGTCACGACGCCGTCGTCCGAAGAGGTGTATCCCTTGCCGAACCCGATCTCCTCCCCGTTGACGCGGACGGCTTTGAGCTCGATGGTGTATCCGGGCAGCTTCATCTCCCCGTCCAGGATGCCGACCGCCGCGAAGGCCAGCCCCTGAGCCTCCTCGGCGAACTCCAGGCCCACGGTGTAGGCGCCGGGGCCGGTCACTTCGGCGTTGATGGGGGTTACGCCTTCGGGAACGTCGGCGCCCCAGTACTGGTACGCCCAGGAGCCGTCGGCGTACATCAGGTGAGCCAGCGGGCCCGCGGGGGCCGCGGTTTCCTCAGCCGCGGCAAAGCTCACGCAGCCGAAGGCCAGCGCCAGCGCCAGGGTCAGCGCCAGGATGGTTGACAGGGTCTTCTTCATGTTGGTTTCCTCCTTTGAAATATTATGGATTTTACTGTTCCTCTTCCGCCTTTCGGCGGGAAAGCTCCGCTGTCGTTTCGCCCCCGATCAGGCCGCCCTCCACAATGATGTGGCGGGGGACGTGGCTGTCCGGATCCTCAATCGCCTCCACCAGCAGGTCCACCGCCTTCCGGCCGAGCTCTTCCGTATCCTGCCGGTATGTCGTCAGCCTGGGCGAAATCATCTGGCCCATCCGGATTCCGTCGTATCCGATGAGGCTGACGTCCTCCGGAACGCGGATTCCTTCCTCCTTCAGCTTCAGCATCGCGCCCAGGCAGCTGTAGTCGTCCGGACAGATGATGCAGGTCGGCGGCTCCTTTTCGCGCATCAGCGCGTGAATCTGCCGGAGGCAGTCTTCGGGATCGTGAAAATGGCCTTCCCGTACGCAGTTTTCCGGAACGCAGATCCCCAGCTCCGCGCAGCCCTTGTAGAATCCTCCGATCCGTTCCCCGCTGACCGCGCCCCGCTCGCCGGTAATGTAAGCGAGCCGGCGGTGGCCGCGTTCCCACGCGTACCGCACGAGCCGGACCATCCCCGCCCGGTTGTCGCTGCCCACGCAGTCGCAGCCGTCGTACATATGGTCGATCACCACCGAGGGCATGCTGCTCGAGGCCAGGCGGATCACCCCCGCGGAGTCAAAATCCGCCTGGATGACGATGACCCCGTCCAGGTTTCTTCTGCGGGTATGCTCGTAATAGTTCCCCGTTTCCCGGTCCGTTTCCCCGATCAGCGTCAGGTCGTATCCCCGGGCCGTGGCCTGCCGCCTCAGGTCGTTCAGCAGCGCGCTGAAGAACTCGTGATGCATCTGATCCTCATACAGGATCCCGATGTTGCTGGACCGGTTTGTTTTCAGTGTAAAGGCCGCCGCGTTCTGGACGTAGCCCATCTCCCCGGCCTTCCGGCAGATCATTTCGGTGAGCGGTTTGGTCTCGTCCGCCTGTCCGTTCAGGGCCCGGCTCACCGTAGCGACCGAAACGCCGCAGGCCTGCGCGACATCCTTCAGCCGAACCGTTTTCATGTTCATGATCCCTCGTTCTGTAAAAATGTAATCGTTTTCTTGTTTTCATGTTACCGAAGATCCGGCCGTTTGTCAAGAACTGTAAATA
>ONXY01000124.1 GCA_900321945.1 uncultured Eubacteriales bacterium
AAGATTCACGACGGACGGGCGCCGGACTACGACGACTGGAGCCTGAACGGGGACATCCTTCTCTATGATCCGCTGCTGGACATGAGCCTGGAGGTCTCCAGCATGGGGATCCGCGTGGATCCGGAGACGCTGAGACGGCAGCTGAAGATCCGCGGCTGCGAGGAGCGGGCGGAGCTGCCCTTCCAGAAGGCGCTGCTGAACGGGGAGCTGCCCCAGACGATCGGCGGCGGCATCGGCCAGAGCCGGATGTGCGTGTACTTCCTGCGGAAGGCCCACGTCGGCGAGGTGCAGGCCAGCATGTGGCCGGACGAGACGGTGGAGGCCTGCAGGAAGGCGAATATCCTGCTGCTGTAAGATTTCCGCCGGACCCGCGGGCGGATCCGCGGGCCGGGTTTCCGGATGATGAAGGAGGAAGCATGAAAAACTGGTTTCGAAGGAGCCTGATTCTGACGCTGGCCCTGATTCTGGCGGCCGCGCCGGTTCTCGCGGAGGAGAACGCGGAGATCGTGCCCGTGCTGGAGCTGCCGGAGCCGACGAAAAAAGGCGAATACGCGGTTCTGTCGCCCGCGGAGGACGCGTACATCGGCCCGCACGCGAAAAACTATCTCACCTCCCGCGGGGAGAAGACCCCCCACGGCTACGCGGATCCCTCCATCACCGTGAACATCGGCACCGGACGGATCTACAAGACCAATTACATGTACGCCCGCGTAAAGATCTACAGCCCCATGCAGATCCGCACCATGATGGCCAGCGACTCCCTGAAGAAGGAAGTCACCGTGATGGGCCATCTGCTGGCGAAGCGGGTGAAGGCCGTGGTGGCCATCAACGGCATTCTGGAAGCGGACGACATGATCGCGGGACCCGTGGTCCGTCAGGGCGTCTGGCTGCGGCCGGACGGCAAGGCCAGCGCCAACAGGGAGGAGAACTGGAAGCGCCAGACGGGGGTGGACACCCTGGTGATCGACGACGCCGGGGATCTGGTCATCCTGGAAAGCGACACCTGGGGGAACATCCTCGCGAAGATCGAGGAAATGGGAAGCCGCGCCGTGAATGTGCTCTCCTTCGGCCCGGCCCTGGTGGTGAACGGGGAGCCCCGGTACGGGTACAAGAACCGCCAGATGTCCAGCCACCGGCTGGCCCAGCGCAGCGCGATCTGCCAGACCGGGCCGCTGGAGTACCTGCTGATCACCAGCGAGGGCCCGGAGGATCCCGGCAGCGAGGGGCTGAAGCTGGACCAGTTCCTGGATCTGATCATGACCTTCCCGGACGTGAAGACCGCCTACAACCTGGACGGCGGCTCCTCCACCACGCTGATCTTCCGGAAGGGAACGGCGACCTGGGCGAAGATCAACTGCCCGAAGAGCGGGAAGAAGCGGGCGCTGCGGGACCTGATCTATTTCGCGGACGCGTGGCTTCCCTCCGGAAAGAAGTAAGGCATGAAAAAGGGAACGGTTTATCTCGCGGCGCTGCTTCTGCTGTGCCTCTGCCTGGGCGCCCGCGCGGAAACGACGGTCACGGTCACCTTCACCGGGGACGTGACCCTCGGCGGCGTGGAAACCGGCCGGGGCAGCGCGGATTCCTTCGACGGTTTCGCGGACCGGGAGGGGTACGATTACTTCTTCCGGAACATGAAACCCCTGTTTGATTCGGATGATCTGACGCTGGTGAACCTGGAGGGGCCGCTGACCGACAGCCGGAGCCAGGAGAACACCAAAAAGAACATCCGCTTCCGCGGCCGGACGGATTTCGTGAACATCCTGAAGGCGGGCGGAATCGAGGCCTGCGCCGTCTCGAACAACCACATGATGGATTTCGGCCGGCAGGGCTACAACAAAACCATCGAGACGCTGGAAAACGCGGGCATCCTGTACTGCGGGAACGACTATTCCTTCGTCTTCGAGAAGGACGGGACGAAGACCGCCTTCTTCGCCCTGAACGGGGGCTACCTGACGCGGGCGAACATGAAGGCCGTCGGGCAGAGGATCGCGCGGCTGCGGGAGGAAGGCGTCGGCGCGGTCGTCTGCTGCTTCCACGCCGGCCAGGAATATATCCCGAAGCGCCGGGACTGGGACCAGGAGCGGTACGCGAAGACCGCGGTGGAGGAATGGGGCGCGGACCTGGTGGTCATGCATCATCCCCA
>ONXY01000419.1 GCA_900321945.1 uncultured Eubacteriales bacterium
ATAGTACCAGGTATATCCGCCTTTCTGGGTCGGCCGGATCAGGTAGGGCAGCGTAACGCCCTTGCCGATCTGTTTGATCACGGTTCCGCCCATGGTGGAACGGAGATTGCATCCGCCCACAATCGTCGTCACATAGCCCACGGCCGAGGAGCCCGAAGACGACGAGGAAGACGAGGACGAGGAGGAGGAAGCGGAGGAAGCCGGTGCGGGCGTAACGCTCGCGCCGGAGGAATTGGCCAGCTGAACGCAGTCGCCGCGGACGTAGTAGGTCTTTCCGTCCTTGGACACGGGATACCAGACGTATCCCGCCTTGCTGACCGCGGTGCCGTTCAGGGGAAGAACAGATCCTTTTCCGAGCCAGTCGTCGTCCTTGTCAAAGCTGCCGTTCGGGCTGAGGCGCAGATGCGCGGAGGTCATGATCAGCTGCACCGCGTTGTATCCGTCCGTGCTGGGCGGCGGGGTCGGCGTGGCCGTGGGGCTGACCGTCACGTTCGCCGCCGCCCCTCCGGAAATCAGCCGGATAAACTCGCTGTTCACATATCCAATTTTGCCGTCGTAGCTGACGCCGTACCAGTAATCCTCGCCGATTGCGTCAGGGATGCTGGTAATGTTGACGACCGTTCCCCGGTCCAGCTTCATCATGCTGTGGTATTTTTTTCCGGGTCCCTCCCGGAAACTGGTTCCGCCGTTCGTGATGGATCCCGCGGTGCCGGCCACGGCAGCCCCTCCCGTGGAAGAGCCGGACGAGGACGAGGACGAGGAGGAGGCGGCGGCGGATCTACCGGTGACCGCCTTGTATTTCAGATATTCCTGCGTTTCGCCGTCCGTCAGGGGACGGAAATAGTCTGACTGAATATACCCCCAGTACGTCCGGGCCGTGGTGGGATCCGGCGCGTCGGGATGCGGCGCGATCACCCGGTACCAGAGCTTGCCGCTCACGGTCTTTGTGCTCTGAATGGTGCACACCCAGCCGATGGGCAGCGTAAACCAGGACGCCGACCCCGAGGACGTCTCCTTCCGCAGCTTGACGCTGCTGTTGATGACCATGCCGTATTCCTCCGCGACGGCCGAGGATACGAAAAGACCGCCGGGAATCATGGAGACTGCCAGCGTCAGCGCCAGAAACAGCGCCAGAAAACGGCTGTGCCGGATCGTCATCGTGAATCACCTCGATAACATAGCATTACACAGCGTTATTTTATTTCAGAAATGTTACGATGTCAAGATATTTTTTAAATTTCAAAGAAGAAAACATCAACAATTTCATTCTTCCGGACCCGGAGGGAACACGGAAAAAAGCGGCGCGCTTCCGCCCGGAAGCGCGCCGCCGCCCTTTGAAAACCTTACTTCACAACGATGTTCACAATCCGGCCCTTCACGTAGATCTCCTTGACCACGGTCTTTCCTCCCATGGCCGTCTGAACGTTCTTCATGGCATGGGCCTTCTCCAGCACGGAGGCCTGGTCCTCGTCCACGGCGATCTCCACCGTGGCGCGCACCTTGCCGTTGACCTGCACCGGAATCTGAATCGTATCCTCTTTGATCTTCTCCCCGTCCCAGGCGGGCCAGGGCGCCCGGGCCAGGCTCTCCCCGTGACCCAGAATCTGCCACATTTCCTCTCCGATGTGGGGGCAGACGCAGCTGAGCATCTTTACGAAGCCCTCCGCGTATTCCTTCGGGCAGGAGCCGTTCTTGTAGCAGGCGTTCACAAAGATCATCATCTGGCTGATGGCGGTGTTGAAGCCGAGGCTTTCGAAATCCTCCGTCACCTTTTTGACCGTCTGGTGATACACTCTCTCGAGCGCGCCGTCGTTCTCCGCGGTCAGGTTCTCCTCCTTCGTGAAGAAGGTCCAGACCCGGTTCAGGAAGCGGCGGGCGCCTTCCACGCCCTGAGGGCTCCAGGGCTTGGAAACCTCCAGCGGTCCCATGAACATCTCGTACAGCCGCAGGGTGTCGGCGCCGTAATCCCGCACGATGTCGCTGGGGTTCACCACGAACTCGGGGAAGCGCTTGCCCATCTTGATCCCGTTCTCTCCGAGGATCATCCCCTGATGCACCAGCTTCCGGAAAGGCTCCTTCACAGGGCTGATTCCCTTGTCGTAAAGATAGCGGTTCCAGATCCGGCTGTACATCAGATGGCCCACGGCGTGCTCCGGCCCGCCGATGTACAGATCCACCGGCAGCCAGTGCTTCAGCAGTTCGGGATCGGCGATGGCGGATTCGTTTTTCGGATCGATATAGCGCATGAAATACCAGCTGGATCCCGCTGATCCGGGCATGGTGGAGGTCTCCCGCGTTCCCTTCACGCCGTTCCGGTCGTACTTCTTCCATTCCACGGCGTTCTCCAGGGGGGCCTTTCCGTTTCTGCCCTTATAGTCCTCCAGCTCCGGAAGCACCAGGGGCAGCTCGTCGTCCGGCAGGGCGTACAGCCCGCCGTCCTCCGTGTGTACGATCGGCACCGGTTCGCCCCAGTAGCGCTGGCGGGCGAAGATCCATTCGCGGAAGTGATAGTTCACGGTCCTCTTCGCGACGCCCATCTTCTCCAGCTTGGCCGTGATGGCTTCCTTTGCCTCCTCCACGGTAAGGCCGGTAAATTCCCCGCTGTTGATCAGACGGCAGCCCTTTCCGAGATAGTCGCCCTTCTCGAAAGCGTGCTCCGTGCAGTCCCCGCCGGCGATAACCTGGATCATCGGAATCCCGTGGGCCTGGGCGTACTCAAAGTCGCGCTGGTCGTGGCTGGGCACGGCCATGACCGCGCCGGTGCCGTAGCTGGCCAGGACGAAGTCGCCGATGAAAAGCTCCGCTTCCTTCCCGTTCGCGGGATTGATGCATTTCACGCCCTCCAGCCGGCAGCCGCTCTTTCCCTTGTTCAGCTCCGTCCGGTCCATGTCGTTCTTTTTCCGGGTTTCCTCGATATAGGCCTTCACTTCCTCCTGGTTCCTGATCCGGGGCATCAGGTCCTGAACCAGCTGCCCGTCGGGAGCCAGCACCATGAACGTGATGCCGTAGATCGTCTCGATGCAGGTGGTGAAGATGGAAAACTCCCCGCCGCCGACGATCCGGAACTTTACCTCGACGCCCTCGGACTTGCCGATCCAGTGGCGCTGCATGTCCTTGGTGCTCTCCGGCCAGTCGATCTCGTTCAGGCCCTCCAGCAGCTTCTCCGCGAAGGCGGGCTGGTTGATGACCCACTGCTTCATGTTCTTCCGGACCACCGGATAGCCGCCGCGTTCGCTCTTCCCGTCGATGACCTCGTCGTTGCTCAGCACGGTGCCCAGCTCTTCGCACCAGTTCACGGGCATGTCGATGTACTGGGCGTAACCGTCCAGATAAAGCTGCTTGAAGATCCACTGGGTCCACTTATAGTAGTCCGGATCGCTGGTGGCGATCATCTTGCTCCAGTCGTAATCGAACCCCAGCTCCTTCAGCTGCTTCGAAAACGTCCCGATGTTCCGCTTTGTGAATCCTTCCGGATGATTTCCAGTGCTGATGGCGTACTGTTCCGCCGGCAGGCCGAAGCTGTCGTATCCCATGGGATGCAGCACGTTG
>ONXY01000012.1 GCA_900321945.1 uncultured Eubacteriales bacterium
GCGGTGCCGAAGCTCAGCTCCGTATAGAACCGGTCCTCGATCTCCTTTTCGTTATCCCGGATGCTTTCCAGTTCCGCCACGGTCTCCGCGTCTCCCGCGAAATCCTTCAGCCACAGTTCGTAGTTTTCCCGTACCGTCATGGTTCCCGCCGCCTTTCCACAAGAATTCATTATAAATATTATAGAGAAAAAAGCTCCCCTTGACAAGCCCAAAATCCCCTGACGTTCCGGGCTTTTCTCCCCGCCTTGCGCGCCGCGCTTTTTCAGAGTATAATTTCCGCGTATTTCTCTCCGGAGGAGGCTGCGTTCATGTTCAATCCCGGCAGGATGATTCTCGCCCTTCAGCAGGCCATCGGGCAGGCCATCGTCGGCAAGGAGGAGGCCATCGAGTACGCGCTCATCGCGCTGCTCTGCAAGGGGCACGTGCTGATTGAGGACGTTCCCGGCGTCGGAAAGACCACGCTGGCCAGCGCCCTCGCGAAATCTCTCGACTGCTCTTTCCGCCGGATTCAGTTCACGCCGGATCTGATGCCGTCGGATATTACGGGTTTTACCTTTGTGAATTTCAAAACCGGTGAAATGGAGTATCGGGAAGGCGCGGTCATGAGCCAGATCATCCTGGCGGACGAGATCAACCGCACCAGTCCCAAAACCCAGTCCGCGCTTCTTGAAGTCATGGAGGAGCATCAGGTGACGGTGGACGGCGTCACGCATCCTCTTCCCAAACCCTTCATCGTTCTGGCCACCCAGAACCCCGGCGAATTCGTGGGAACTTATCCCCTGCCCGAGGCTCAGGTGGACCGTTTCTTTCTCCGCATCTCCATCGGGTATCCCACCGTGGAGCAGGAAATGGACGTTCTGGAACGTTATTCCGGCGTGGTGAAGCCTATGGACACCATCACGCCGATCTGCACCGCCCAGGATATTCTCGCCATGCAGGAACAGGTCGCCACGGTATACTGCTCCCCGGAAGTCCGTTCCTACGTGGCCCAGCTCGCCTCCGCCACCCGGAACAGCCAGGCCTTCCAGCTCGGCGCCTCCACACGCGCCGCCATCGCGCTGATCCGCGGAGCCCAGGCCTGCGCGCTTCTGGACGACCGGGATTTTATTCTTCCGGAGGACGTGCAGCACATGCTCCTTCCTGTTTTCACACACCGCATGGTGCTTTCCCCGGAAGCCCGGATGAAGGGCGTCCGGCCTGAGGACGTTCTCCTGACCATTCTGCAGAATACGGCGGTGCCGATGAAGCTATGAAGACCCGGATCATTCTGCCTCTGGCGGCGATGCTGACTTTCCTTCTGGCCGGGCTTTCCACGGGAAGCCCGATGCTGCTCATGCCCGCCGCGCTGCTTCTCATGGCTGTGACGGGCGGTCTGATCAGCGTTCTCTGGGCCGCGAAGACTTTTACCCTCTCCGGCGGGCTGGATCAGGCGTCCGTGCGCCGCGGGGAGGAAGCGGTTCTCACGCTGGAGATGCGGCACCGCGGGCTTCTTCCCGTGGCTCCGGTAACCCTTGAAATCAGTTCCGGCGTCGGACAGCCCGTCCGGGAAATCCGGCTGCGGGATATGCCCGGAAAGCTGCAGTCCCTGTCCGTTCCCTTCCGCGCGGATCATGTGGGGATTGTCTCCCCCGGCGTACGCGCCTGGCGGATGGAGGATCTGTTCGGTTTTTTCCGGTACCGCCGGGTGGTCGACGAATCCCTCTTCAGGCTGACGGTGCTTCCGAACCTTTTCTCCACGGAACCTCTGACCCTCTCCCCCGGAGATCCCGGAAGCGATATCATGGCGCGGGCGACGGAGGATCTCTCCGCCCCTTCCGATATCCGATCCTATCAGGCGGGAGATCCGCTGAAGAAAGTGCACTGGAAGCTCTCTCTGAGAAAACAGGAACTGCTGGTCCGTAAATACGACGAACCCATCCTGCAGGAGGTTCTGATCCTGATGGACTGCTCCCGTCCGCCCTCCTGGGGCGAACCGGAAGCGGAAGCCGATGTCCGGGACGCGCTGCTGGAAACCGCCGCTTCCGTTTTCGCGGATCAGCAGGAGACGGATCTCAGCGTTCATTTCCCTCTTTTCGGGAGCCGGCCGGTCGAGCTGGAAAAATCCACGGGGCTGTCCCTTGCGCTTGAAAACCTCGCGCTTCTTGACTTTTCGGAGATGGACCGTTTCGAGCGGGTGCTTGTTCTGGAAAGCCGGCGGCTGCGGAAGGTCGGCTGTCTGGTGATCGTTTCCGCCCGTCTGAATTCCGCCCTTGTGGACGTCATGATCCGGCTGCGGCATATGGGACCCTCGCTGCGCCTGTATCTGATTACCTACAACCCGGAGGACCCGAATCTCCTCCCGCTTATTTCCCGCCTTCAGCAGAACGGCGCCCAGGTTTACTACGTCCGGCCCGACCGGGTTCCGGCCTGACGCGCCCGGATCCGATTTACAGAAAGGAGGTTTGCCGCCATGGATCAAAAGCTCCGGGATCATCTGTTCCGTCTGGCGCTGACCTTTCTTCTGGCTTCCGGACTGCTTCTTCCGCTGCTTTCCGCGCTGGACCTGAACGCCTCGGCCGCGGAATGCCTTCTGCTCTGCGTCGTTCTGTCCGCGCTGCCGGAAGCGCTGTCCGTATCCCGGAAAGCCGCTCTTCCCGGCGCGGCAGCGCTGACGCTGGTTCTGGCCGTCTGGATGACGGGAGGCGGTCTGTCCCAGCTTCGGGACGTTCTGTCCGCCCTTTCCCTGCAGCTTTCCGGAGTGCCGGGAGCCCTGCCCCTTGTCGCCCGTTCCGCCTCCCTTTTCCTGACTTTTCTGCTGACTCTTCTATCCTTTATCTGTACAAGAAAAAGTGCGGGCTACCTCGGCTCGATGATGCTTACCGTCGGCGCGCTGATGGTTCTCTGGCTTGCGGATCTGCCGGATCTGATGCTCCCGCTGCTTCCGGCCGCCGCCGCCGCGCTTTCGCTGTATCTTCTGGACTGCCACGGGGAGGCCTCGCCCGCCCGCGTGATTCCCTGGGCGTCGCTTCTGGTGCTTCTGGCCTGGTTCTGCACGCCGTCTTCCGGTCTGGTCTCTCCGGCCCTGAAAGACAGGGCGGATGAACTGCGCCAGACCGTCATGGACCGGCTTTTCTTTACCGAGCCCCGGGACGTTTTCTCTCTCTCCTCGGAAGGCTGGTATCCGCAGGGAATCGCGCAGCTCGGCGGCCCCGTTTCACCGTCGGACCGTCCGGTAATGCAGGTCTCCGCGCCGCGGAACGTGTACCTCCGCGGCGTGACCATGGACCGTTACGACGGCCGGTCCTGGCGGAACACCCTGGGCGGGCGGCGTTATCTCTGGGACGCCTCAGGCATGGCGGAAAGGCGCGCGCTTCTCTTCGATCAGAATCTTCCTTCCTCCGGGCTTTCCGTTACGCTGACCGAGCCGCTGAACGTCTCCGTGCGCATGCTTTCGGACAGCGCGTCCACGGTTTTCTCCCCTCAGCGGATCCGGGAGCTTCGCGCCGGAGGGGATCTGGTTCCGTATTTCTCGAATTCCTCCGAACTGTTCAACACGCGGAACCTGCAGCCCGGAGACACCTGGTCCGTGTCCGCCCCGCTTTTCCAGAGCGGGGACGCCGGCCTTTCCGTTCTGGTGGATGCCGCCTCCTCCGCGGAGGATCCGCAGTACGAATCCGTTCTGGAAACTTATACCGTTCTTCCTCCCCATCTGGAGGAGCCGGTCTGGCAGATCGCCGCGGACGTTACGGAAGGCCTGTCCACGCCCTACGAGAAAGCCTTCGCCCTTCAGACTTGGCTGAGCCGGAATTACCGCTATACTCTGGACGTCGCGGTTCAGCCGGCAAATATCGATTTCGTCACCAATTTCCTGTTCAATACCCGCGAGGGATACTGCACGTATTTCGCCTCCGCCATGACGGTTCTCTGCCGCATGGCGGGCCTGCCCGCCCGGTATGTGGAGGGTTATCTGGCCGTTCCGGACGCGGGCGGCGAAGCGGTCGTTACCGGTCTGGACGCTCACGCCTGGACCGAAGTCTATTTCAGAGGCTTCGGCTGGCTGACTTTTGACGCCACCCCCCGGCGGACGGAAAGCGCCTCCTCCGGAGAACCGGATCCATCGCCTTCGCCGGAGCCGTCGCCGTCCCCGTCGCCTGAACCGACGCCCTCTCCGGAGCCGTCGTCTCCTCCTCCGTCGGATGGTGAAACGCCTTCCCCCGAACCGCCCGATGATCCGGATTCCCCGCAGGATTCTCCGGCTCCGGATCAGTCGTCCTCCGATTCCTCTTCCCCCGATGAAGCCGCTTCCCCGTTTTCCGGTTTCCCCTGGCTGCTTCTGCTTCTTCTGCTGATTGCCGCGTCCGTCTGGTTCCGCTGGTTCCGGACCGATCCGTCCAGAAAGGAGAAGCGCCTGTCCGTCGAAGAAGACCGTTTTGACCTCTGGATGAACGAAGTTTTCAGCCGTCTGTCCGCCATGGACCTGACCCGCCGGACCGGCGAGACGCCTATGTCCTTTACCCGCCGGCTGGACCGTGAAGGATCGGCGGGGGTCTCCCTCGCTTCTCTGGGCGAGTGCGCCTCCCTCCTTCATTACGGGCGGGTTCCCGCCCAGCCGACGGATACCGCCCTCGCCAGGGACGCCGCCCTGTCGCTGAAAAAAGCTATGCCCCGCAGAGCACGGATCCGGTATGCCCTCCGCCGGCTGCTTCGCCGGCATCCCTCCGGCCTTTCAGGCTGAAACCGCTCCGCTGAGCAGTCCCGTACAAAATCTTTTCCGGCCCCTTGACAAACCGCCGGCGTCTGATTATAATCTCCTTTGTTGTCGGCCACAGGGCAATGGTGTAATGGTAACACGTGGGTCTCCAAAACCTTTGTTGAGGGTTCGAGTCCTTCTTGCCCTGCCAGACGGAAACCCTGCAGGATCTGTTCCTGCAGGGCTTTTCTTTTTCTGCGGATCCGGTTCTCTTCGGAGGTGTTGGGTTTATTCCGGGAGGTTACCCGGCCCGTCGGGATTTATTCTCATTCTTCTTCTTTCCGGACCACTACTGCTGCCGCTGGTCTTTAAACCATTCTTCCGGGATCGGCTCATCGGAAATACAGACGTCGCGGTCCGCTCTTTCCCAGATCTTCCGGCATGTATCCGTCATCTTTCTGCAGTCGCAGACATATACCAAAGCGTTTCCGAGTCTGGAATAGGTCAC
>ONXY01000499.1 GCA_900321945.1 uncultured Eubacteriales bacterium
CATCTCCGGGCCAGGCTGATGCGCGAGCTCCAGACGGACGTGAGCCTGCGGGTGAACGACACCCAGAGCACGGACTCCTTCGAGGTCTGCGGACGGGGCGAGCTGCATCTCTCGATCCTGATCGAGACCATGCGGCGGCAGGGATACGAGTTTGCCGTGTCCAAGCCCCAGGTCATCTTCAAAACGATCGACGGCGTGAAATGCGAGCCCGTGGAGCGGCTGGTGGTGGATACGCCTCAGGCCAGCGCCGGCGCCGTGATCGAGAAGATCGGCCGCCGCCGGGGGACCCTGGAGCACATGAGCGGATACGACCGGGTGCGGCTGGAGTTTCTGGTTCCGTCCCGGGGCCTGTTCGGATACCGCAGCGAGTTTATGACCGACACCCGGGGCGAGGGCATCATGAGCTCCGTGTTCGAGCGCTACGAGCCGGTGAAAGGGGACATCCCCCACCGGAACGTCGGCGCCCTGGTCTGCTTCGAGACGGGGGTAACCACCAGCTACGGCCTGTTCTACACGCAGGAGCGCGGCACGCTGTTCATCGGCGCGGGCGAGAACGTCTACGCCGGCCAGATCTGCGGCCAGAACGCCAGGCCGGGGGACCTGGTGGTGAACGTCTGCAAGGCCAAGCACGTGACCAATATGCGGAACGCCTCCGCTTCCGAGGACGCCATGCGTCTGATTTCCGTCCATCCGCTGACGCTGGAGGAATGCCTGGAGTTTATCGACGACGACGAGCTGCTGGAGATCACGCCGCAGCACCTTCGGATGCGCAAGCGCCAGCTGGATCATCAGCTCCGGGCCAAAGCCCGCAGCCACCAGAGCGAAAACTGAAGAAGAACCTCCTCCGCCGCGGCGGGGGAGGCTTTTTCGCGCGCGGCCGTATTCTGAGAGGCGTTTTTTCTGTTCCTCCCGGGAAACGGGGAGGCCGGAACACACGGTCCGGAGAAACGGCAGCGGAGGTTTTTTCCATTCTTGCCAAACGGGGAACGATTGGTTATAATCGCCTCAGCGAGAGAATCCGCGGGGAAGAAGCGGCATCAATACGAAGGAGAAAAAAGGCATGAAAGCGCTACTGATCGGCGGAACGGGAACCATCAGCGCGGCGATCACCCGGCGGCTTGTGAACGAAACGGATTGGGAGGTCTGGCTTCTGAACCGGGGGAACCGGTCCGAAGCCGTGCCGGAAGGCGCGCGCGTCATCACGGCCGACATGAACGACGAGGCGGACGTCCGCGCGAAGCTCGGGGACAGCACCTTCGACGCGGTCGGGGAGTTTATCGGATTCACCCCGGACCAGGTGCGGAGGGACGTAAGGCTGTTCCGGGGAAAGACGAAGCAGTATATCTACATCAGTTCCGCGTCCGCCTATCATAAACCGGCGGCGGATTTCCGGATCACGGAGGGCACCACGCTGGCGAACCCCCACTGGGAGTATTCCCGGAACAAAATCGCCTGCGAGGAATACCTGATGAAGGAATACAGGGAGACCGGATTCCCGGTTACGATTGTCCGGCCCAGCCATACCTACGACGAGCGGAGCATTCCGCTCGGCGTCCACGGGAACAACGGGTTCTGGCAGGTGATCGACCGTATGATGAAGGGGAAGCCCGTCATCATTCAGGGCGACGGCACCTCCCTGTGGCACCTGACCTTCAACACGGATTTCGCCGTGGGCTATACGGCGCTGATGGGGAACCGGCACGCCATCGGGGAAGCTTTTCAGATCACCGGGGACGAGGTGCTGACCTGGAATCAGATTTACGCCACCGTCGCCGACGCGCTGGGCGTGGAACTGAAGGCGGTTCATGTTTCATCCGAGTTCCTGGCGGAAACGGGGAAACCTTTCGGATATGATTTCGAAGGCGCGCTGATCGGCGATAAATCGGTTTCTGTCGTCTTCGACAACCGCAAGCTCAAGAGGCTGGCTCCGGAGATGACCACGCGCGTACCCTTCCATCAGGGCGTGCGCATCGCGCTGGATTACATCCTGTCCCATCCGGAACGCCAGAAGCCGGACCCGGAATTCGACGCCTGGTGCGACCGGGTGATCGCCGCGGTTGAGGACGCGAAGCGGGCCGTTACGGCGAAATAGGGCCTAAGCGCGGAGGACGAATGAAAGCATCCGCGGTAAAAAGAAACGGATAAACGAATCCGGCCGGGCATCAGGCCCGGCCGGAATTTTTCTGCGGCGCGCCGGTTTTTTACCGGGAAGGCGCGTAATCCCGGGAGGGGGTCCAGTACCGCTGCTGATAATAATCCGTGAAGCAGTAGGTCACCCGGACGGGTTTGTCGCCGACCGGCGCGTTGGCGATCTCCGTCTCCGGACCGAGGGTTATGGGTTTGCCCAGCAGGTAGGAATCCTGGTAGTTTCCTTCATAGTCGTAGAAGTCGCAGAGGAACTGCAGCGTGTCGCCCTCTCCGATCCGAATCAGATTCTTGGCCTGCGCGTCCGTTTCGCCGTTCGCGTATACCGGCTCCGCGCCGTCGATGACGCCGTAGGGATGATCGCTGTCGAAGAGCAGCATCAGATTCACACGGACGCCGTTCAGCAGGGCGGGAACGTATCCGGTAAAGGCATAGTAGTCCCCGTCGTCCTCACGGTTCAGAATGTAGTAGGCCACCGGCTGCCTGTCGATGGAGATCCAGGTTCCGTCGAAATTGTCCACGAGAGCGTCATTTTCCGTGTAAAAATCGGGGTCCACGCCCAGGTCGACATAGCCCTTGCCGTTATCCACAAAGACGTTCCGCGCGACGCTTTCAACTTCGTTCCACTGGCTCTTCGGGAGCGTGATCCGGTCGCCTTCCCAGACCAGCGCGGACGCGTCCAGATGGTGCTGACTCAGGTATTCCGCGGCTTTTGCGGCGGTCATGCTCCGGCCGGTGAAGAAACCGAGGGAATCGCCGGAGGAACCGCCGAACAGACTGCTCAGCAGATCGGTCATATCGTCCGGGGAGGAAGAAATCCCGCCGCCGTAGCTTCCGCCGTAACCGCCGGACCAGCCGCCTCCCAGAAGACTGTTCAGCAGGCTGGGCATGCCGGTGCCCTGGCTGCCGTAACCGGTCATGGGCGTCCCCGCGGCGGCCTGTCCGCTCAGTTCCAGGCTGGCGAACTCCTGAATGCAGCGGGTGTATTCCTCATCCATGCCGATAGCCTGGTAGGTGGAGACCATCTGGCGGAGCTTGCCGGCTTTCCTGTAGGGGAAGTAGATGCTCAGACCGTAGGCGTTGCGCATGGAGCCGCCGGTCCGGTTGTATTTGACGGCGCCCTGCAG
>ONXY01000413.1 GCA_900321945.1 uncultured Eubacteriales bacterium
GCCGCGGAGGAGGCGACGAAAAACACGATGCTCGCGCTCTGTCTCCGGCCCGCCCGGCCCGCCTGCTGCCAGGCGCTGGCGATGGTTCCCGGGTATCCGCAGAGCACGCAGGCGTCCAGGGCGCCGATATCGATGCCCAGCTCCAGCGCGTTGGTGGAAACCACCGCGTCCACTTTCCCGGCCCGCAGGCCGCGCTCAATCTCCCGCCGCTCCGAAGGCAGGTATCCGCCCCGGTAACCCCGGACCCTTCCGGCGTTTCCCAGCGGGTCCCGCACCATATCCTTCAGATACCGGGTCAGCACCTCCACGGTCAGGCGGGACCGGGCGAAGGTGATAGCCTGGATGCCGTTCTTCAGCAGCATCCCGCTGATGGAGCGGGTGACCGGAATCGCGCCCTTGCGGATGCCCAGCTGCCGGTTAATGACCGGCGGGTTGTAGAACACGAAATGCCGCTCCCCCATCGGCGCGCCGTTGTCGTCGATCAGCGTGACCGGCCTTCCGATCAGGGTTTCCGCCAGTTCCCGCGGATTCGCGATCGTGGCGGAGCAGAGGATGTACTGCGGATGGCTTCCGTAGAATTCGCACAGCCGCGTCAGCCGCCGGAGCACGTTGGCCAGGTTGCTGCCGAACACGCCCCGGTAGGTATGAATCTCATCGATCACAATATAGCGGAGATTCTCGAACAGCTTGACCCATTTGGTGTGGTGGGGCAGGATGCCGGAATGGAGCATGTCCGGATTCGTCACAACGATGTGCCCCGCCTGCCGCACCGCTTTCCGCGCCGCCGCCGGGGTATCCCCGTCATAGGTGTAGGTCTTGATGTCGACGCCCATCTGCTCGATCATCTCGTACAGCTCGCTGACCTGGTCCGCGCTCAGCGCTTTTGTGGGAAACAGGTACAGCGCCCGGGAATCCGGGTTCCGCAGGATGGCGGACAGAACCGGAAGATTGTAGCACATGGTCTTGCCGGAAGCCGTGGGCGTCACCACGGTCACGTCCTCGCCCCGGGCTGTGGCGGCGACGCTCTGCGCCTGATGGGTGTAAAGCGCGTGGATGCCCTTCCTGGCCAGCGCTTCCCGCAGCCGGGGATCCGTCTCCTCCGGAAAATCCGCCGTCCGCGCGGGACGGGGCGGAAGGACTTCCCACCGGGTCACGTTTTCCATAAAGGCGGGATCCCGCCGGAGCTGATCCGCCAGCTGCGTCACATTCATGATACCGCGCTTCCTTTCCTATTTTACGCAGGGTTTATTATACGGAATTCCGGCGGCGTTTTCAAGGGACGGAAACGCCGTTCTTTCCCGCGGTCCGGTAACCGCTTCTTTCGGTTTTTCCGGCCCGGCGGGCGCCGTCCGTTCCCTCCGTAAAGGCGTAATTCCGGCGCTTCGCGAACCCCGGTTTCCGCCGAATTGTAACAACCGCGCTTCCCCTCTTGACGTCCCCGGGAAACCGGTGTATGATGCAACTGTACTAAGTGTGATAGTACAGTTAATCATCCAGGCAGCAGCCCGGAAGGAGGACACGAAATTGTTTGTCATTGACCCTCGGAGCAAAGCGCCGCTCTATGAGCAGCTGGCCAGCCAGCTCCGGTGGCAGATCGCCATGGGCTTTCTGTCCGGGGATGAACCTCTTCCCTCGGTACGCCAGCTTTCCGCGGAGCTGGGAATCAACCCCAACACGATTCAGAAGGCCTACCGCCTGATGGAGCACGAGGGGCTGATCTACTCGCAGCCCGGCCGGGGCAATTTCGTCACCCCGGCGGTCTCCGCGCAGCGGGACAGGCAGCGGGAAGCGCAGCTGAACCGCGTGCGGAAGGAAATGGAAAGCGCCAGGGAGATGGGGATCGGCGCGGAGCCGCTCCGCGGGCTGATCCGGGAAATCTACGGGGAGGAAAACGACTGATGATGAGAACGGAACACATCGAGAAGCACTTCGGTGAAAAGCACGTGCTGCGGGATGTCAGTCTGGAGGTGGAAGCCGGCCGGATCTTCGGTCTGCTCGGCACCAACGGGGCAGGGAAATCCACCCTGCTGCGCGTTATCAGCGGCATCATCCGGCCGGACTCCGGCAGGGTGACGGTCGGGGAAGAGGAGGTCTGGGAAAACCCGGCGGCCAAGCGTCAGATCTGCTATCTGTCGGACGATCCCGCGTTCCTGCACGCCAGCACCATCCGCCAGATGGGCGCCTTCCGGAAGGCCTGGCAGCCGGACTACGACGAGGGCCGGCTGAAGGAACTCTGCGGGCGCTTCAGTCTCCCGATGGAAGAAAAAATCAGCAGTTTCTCCAAGGGCACCCAGAAGCGGGTGCAGGTCTGCCTGGCGCTGGCCGGCCGGCCGCGCGTCCTGCTCTGCGACGAGACCTTCGACGGGCTGGATCCCGTGATGCGGGACGCCTTCCGCCGGACGATCAGCGAAGAGACGTACGACCGGGGGATGGTCACGGTTCTGGCCGGCCACAACCAGCAGGAGATGGAGGACATCTGCGACAGCGTGGGTTTCCTGCACGAGGGAAAGCTGCTGACCGTGGGCGATATGGACGCCGTGGTCGGCCGCATCTGCCGCATCCAGTTCGCGGCGGAGGAGAACGTGCCGGACGAGGCGCTGGCTCCGCTGCATCCTCTCCGGATTCAGCGGCAGGGCAGGCTCTGCGTTCTGACGGTCCGGGAGGACCGGGAGAAAGCGCTGAAGGCCGTGGAGGCGTTCAGCCCCCTTTTCTCCGAGATTCTGCCCCTGAGTCTCGAGGAAGTCTTTATTCTGGAAATGGAGGAACAGGGATATGCGAAATAAACAGAATGGCGCGGTCCTGAAGTGGCTGCTGAAGCGCCATCTTTATCTGGCGGTCCTCGCCTTCACCGTCGTCTTCGCCATGATCCCGCTTCACGGGATGATGAAGGTAAGCACGGTCCGCAGCTTTATCGGCGAACGGGGCGGGGAAACAGCCCTCGAACCCTGGCGCGTCTTCTACTACACCCAGGAGATTTCAAGAAATTTCCTCTTCTCCCCGCTGAACCTGGAAGTCACCTGCCTGATCTTCGGCGGGCTGGGCTTCGGAAGCGCGATGGCGCTCTTCGGGCATCTTTTCTCCAGGAAGCAGAGTATGCTGTACGCCGGGCTGCCCATGACCCGGAACCGGGACTATCTGAACCGCACGCTGTGCTTCCTGATTCTTGTGGAGGCTCCCGTGCTGTTCAGCACCCTGGCTTATCCGCTGATGGCGGCCGCGTCGGGCATGGGGAAATTTTTCGACGCGGGCCTGTATTTCAGCGAAGCGGCGGCCCTGAACCTGACCGTCCTTTACGGCTGGGCGGTCGGAGCTCTGAGCGCCCAGGTCTTCGGAAATCTCTGGGCCGCCGTCCTGGGAGGACTTCTGACCGGCTGTTCCCTGGAAGCCGTTTTCGGCAGCTGGTACAGCGTGGCCGGATGGTATCTGCACACGATGAACAGAGAAAACCCTACGCATCTGATGACCTCCTGGTCTCCCCTGGTCAGCCTGTACAAGGGGCTGTACAGAGCGGATGCGTTCAACTGGCTTCCCGGCGCGGCGGCCGTGCTGATCCTGGTTCTGCTGGCCCGGGCCGCGGCCCTGCGGAACCGTCCGGAGCGGGCCGGATCCACCCTGAACCTTCAGGCGGCCGACAGGCCCCTGCGGGTCTGGACGGCCGTCGTCGGCGGATCCGTCGGCGGATGGCTTTTCGGCAGAGCCCTCGAACCGGAGATCAGCCTGTATCTGGGCCTGATCCTGGGAGCGGCCTTCGCCGCCGTTGCCTGCCGGATGCTGACGGAGCAGAACATCCGCGTCGGCTCCCGGGGCTGGAGTCTTCCGGCCGTCTGCCTGGGCGTCATGCTTCTGTGCTGTTTCGGCCTGCGGACGGATCCGTTCGGATACGACAGCTGGCTGCCGGAACCGTCTCAGGTGGAGGCGTTCTCGTACCGGAGCCAGTGGGCGGACGACTCTCTCGGAACCGTGACCGTTTTCCGGGAGGCGGACACCCTCGCGGCCTCCGCTCGGTGGACCGGGGCCATGCGGGACCGGATGGCGGAATCCAGGCGGAAGGAGCCCTTCCAGAAGTTTCCGGACGTCGGCGTGACCGTCCGCTGGGATCTGAAGGGCGGCGGCTCGGCTGTGCGGCAGTACCGGCTGCCGGAGAATGAGGGGGACGTTCTCGCCGCCGTCCGGACTCTGGCGGACAGCGCGGAATACCGGACCCAGGCCGCGGAGCAGATCCCGGATTACAGATATGCCGTCGGCAGCGGCGGGCTCCAGTTCAGTCTGGGCCTTGAGGATGAGGATTTCCGTGAAGTTTTCGGTTTCTCCCCCTCTCTGAACTGGGAAAAGATCAAAACGCAGGCGCTTCGCGAAGCCCTGAAGGCGGATCTGGCGGAGCGCTCCTGGGAGGATATGCAGGGCCTGCGGGTTGCCCGGTTCAGCTTCTACGATACCGACGACGAAACCGGCGCCTACTTTTCCAGCCGCTCCTATTCGGTCTTTCCCTCCGACGAGCGGACCATCCGGGCGCTCTGGGGGAATCAGGCGGACGCGGTGCTCGCGTTCCTCCGCGGCGGCTGGGCGGATTCCGAAGACGTGCTGGCGTTCCGCTGCGGGTTCCGGATCGAGGACGGGGAAATGCTGCTTACGGACTTCTCCGCCGCCGCCTCTCCCGACGAGGCCCGGAGCTGGGTCGCCCGGACCACGGGATGCGACGATCCGGTTCTCACGGCGCCCGAAAAGGACGACGTATCGTACCGGATCTATACGAAGACCGGCGTCCGGCGGTGGCTGGAATACCATGACTCGGAGGATCTGCTGAACGAACCGGATCTCCTGTCCCGCCTGCCGGAGTACACGGACGTCTATTCCTATACCGATCTCCGGGAGCGGGCGGACTGACCGCCGGCCGCGGGTCTTCCGGGCTGCGGAGCCGCCTGCTGAGAGATTTCTGAAAGGAGGAAGCCAGACCATGACCGGCACCGATTCCCTGAGCCCCCTGGAGAGGGACCTGTACGAATGCATGCTGGCCCGGGAGGGCAGCGTGCTGTCCCGGGACGAACTGCTGAAATCCGTCTGGGGCTTTCAGTCCCCGGGCATGACCCGTACGGTGGACATGTGCGTCCGGCGCCTGCGCGGAAAAATCGGCACGGACAGAATCCTCTCCGTTTACGGGAAGGGCTATATGCTCGTCTGATCCCGGGCCGCCGCGGCGCGGCCCCGGGCGGACGTTTCCCGGCTGGCTCCGGCCCGCCGGGTTTTTCATATCCTTCTTCCGGGGCGCGCGTGCCCGCGCCCGGCGGTTTATGCCATTATAACTGGTTTTCTCTCCTCGCGCAAGCGGAAGTTTCGGGTAAATTATCATTATTCCACAAGATTTGTATTGACACAGCCCGGGCGGATGTTTTACAATAATTTCGCCATTATAAATGGTTTGTCGCTTCATCCCCCTTTTTTGCCGACGTTTTACGGAGGATTTTTTCATGAAAGCTGAAAGCCGCGGCGCCCGCCCCGGGCCGGAAACCGCCGCGCCGGAGGAGATCAA
>ONXY01000025.1 GCA_900321945.1 uncultured Eubacteriales bacterium
ACTCCGAGAACCGGTTGAATTCCGCTTCCAGAGCCTCCAAATTCTCATAATGGCCCCCCACGCTGATCGCGCACGACGCTTTGGGATCGAGCCTCGGGACGAACCCCGCGGTCTTCGGCGCCTCCCTGTTTCTGAACACCGCAAAGTACAGGACGGCTCCCGCGGCAAGCGCGAGAACCAGGACCATCAGCAGCGCCGTTTTCAGATTCAGACTTTTCTTTTTCATGACAGCATTTCCTCCCTGACTCTTCTGATTTCTTTCAGCACCAGTTTCATGTCGATGGGTTTGGCGATGTGGCCGTTCATTCCGGCCGCCATACACTCCGCTATGTTTTCAGAGAACGCGTCCGCGGTCATGGCGATAATGGGAATGCGGGACGCCCAGGGGTCGTCCAGCGCGCGAATGGCTTTCGTGGCTTCAATGCCGTTCATAACCGGCATCTGAATATCCATAAAGATCAGGCTGAATTCTCCCTTCCCGGCGCGGGACATCCGCTCCACGGCCAGCTTCCCGTTTTCCGCCCGCTCGGTTTCCACCCCGTGCATCCGGAGCAGCATGGAAATAATCTCCCAGTTGATATCGTTGTCTTCCGCTACCAGAATGCGCATCCCGGCGAGATCCGCGTTGTCATCCTCCTGCCCGGCGGGTTCGCTTTTTCCGCCCAGCAGTTCGTTCAGCCTGGCGTAGAGGGTGGAACGGAACAGGGGTTTGCCGATAAAGCCGTTAATGCCGGCTTTTCTGGCTGCCTCCTCCATGTCGGACCAGTCGTAGGCGGAACTCAGCAGGATAAATACGCCGCCGCCCACCCTGGCGCGGATCTGACGGGCCGCCTCGATTCCGTCCATGTCGGGCATCTTCCAGTCCAGAATCACCGCCTGATAATCCGACCGGTCCGATACCATCCGTACCGCTTCCGCACCGCTCGCGGCGGTATCCGCTTCGGCGCCGATGGAACGCAGCGCGTCCACGGCCGTCTCGCGAAGAACCGGATCGTCGTCCGCAAGCAACACCCGGACCGGCGGCAGCATCATTTCATCCGGCGCCCTGTCGGCCACCGGAATATCCAGCGTTACGGTGAAGGTGGTTCCCTTGCCCACTTCACTCTGACAGTCTATGCTGCCGCGCATCAGATCGATCATCTGCTTCGTAATGGCCAGGCCGAGGCCTGTGCCCTGGATGGTGTTGACGCGGCTGTCAGTCTGCCTGGAAAAGGGCTGATACATGCGCGCCATGAATTCCGGCGTCATGCCTATTCCGGTGTCAGACACCGTATAGACAAGCCGGACGGATTTCTCCGTTTCGCCGGGCTCCTCTCCGATATCCACATTTACCTGTCCGCCCGGTTCGGTATACTTGATGGCGTTGGAGAGCAGATTGATGAGAATCTGGTTGATGCGGAGCTGATCGGCGTAAAGATGTTCCCTGGTGAGGTTGTGTACGCGGAAATTGAAATCGATATTCTTTTTCTTTACCATGGGCTGAGAGATGTTCACCAGGTTTTCGGCGCATTCCACGACGGAAAAGGTTACCGGACTCAGGCTGAGCTTTCCGCTTTCCACCTTGGAAATGTCCAGAATATCGTTGATGAGGGTTACCAGATGACTGCTGGCAAGGCTGATCTTACGCAGGCTTTCCCGGACGGTATCGGGATCGTCGATGTTTTTGCTCGCGATGGTGGTCAGGCCGATGATGGCGTTCATGGGCGTGCGGATATCGTGGGACATGGTGGAAAGAAAATCGGTTTTCGCGTGGTTCGCCTGATCGGCGGCCGCGGCGCTTTCCTTCAGCCGCCGGTTCAGGTGGATCAGACTGATCAGGTTAAAGGCCAGCAGAAGCAGCAGACCGGCGGTCACGATTCCCACAAGCGTCCAGCTCATGACGGAACGGCTGAGCTCGTTCATGGGGATCAGCGTCACGAGGATCCAGCTGTCCGTGGAATTGACCCGCGTATGGGCGATCAGGCAGGACTGCCCCGCGGAATTGTTCATCACGACGCTTCCGGGGGCCCCGGAAAGACTCTGTTTCAGGCTGTCCAGAACGGCGGGGGAGGAAACGTTGTAAGACTGGTAAAACTCATAGAAGTTGGAGTTCTTGAAGGAATGACCCTTTATGATATAATCGCCCGCGTCGTCAATCAGAGAAATCTCGGCATTCCTGTAATCTTCCGTCGGGAAAGCCCATTTCTGCTCAAAGGAGGAAACCGGAAGGATACGAAGCAGAACGGCGGACCGGAGCCGACCGTCCCGGGAATCCGCTACCCTGACCGGGCAGCAGAACGCGATGGACTGAATGGCATTGACGGGATTCGTATAGGCGCGGGTTACGTTAACCGTGCCGTTTTCGCGGAGAAACTCTTCAAAGCTGCCGCTGAAAACGCCGATATTCCTGTAGGAAACAGAAAAGTCTCCGGGATCGGATGATCTGGCGGCGGTGGATAAACCGTAAAGATCCTGATCGTCCGTAAAAAGGATATGGGCCATCACGTCCGAATTGCTCACGGAATCCCGGACAAACTCAATCGCTTCCTCCGCCGTCATGCCGCGGGCGTTAATATAGCCCGCCCAGCTGCTGCAGACCTGCTGCTCGCCCACGAGGTAGTTGGTGGCCACGCTTTCCATGGCGGCCGTCATGTTTTCAAAAGCCTCCGTCTTGGACGTGAGCATTCTCTGCCGCTCGCTGCCGACATGAAGCATGACAAAAACCAGCACGGCGACAACGATCAGCAGATTTCCGAGAATTATCAGGCTCTTCTTCATGACGTCACATCCTCTGAAGCAGCGATGCAGCATAGGAAACAATAGAATTATATCACACGAACGGCCGCGCGGCAATCAGAATACAATATGACCGCCGCCGGCCCTGAACTCACACTCCGGAGGCGCGGGCGAAACGCCGTAAATCATTCTGCAGGGGCTTTCTGGCAAGCTGCAGATCGATGGTGTCGAACAGCGAGATGAAACCTCCGTACCGGCCGACCGCATCCTCTATTTCGTCAAAAAACCTTTCCCGGACGGTTTCCTCCATCGCGATATGATCGGAATACGTGGAAAGAAGCAGCCGGTATTCAGCCGCGGACAGGGTGCGGGTTCTGTAAAACAGGGCGTACCGAATATCGGTAAACCCGTATTTTTTCGCGATATCCGCTCTTCCGGCGGCCTGCTCCTCCGTGTATTCACGGATTTTTTCGGGCTGTTTTCCATAATACGGATAATAGTATTTCGCATAGGCTTCGTCAATCGCGCTGAAAAGATCCGGCTGATCCTTCCCCCTGAACGGATGATTGGCAAAACGCGCGAAAACGCCTCCGGGTTTCAGTATCCGGCGCACTTTCGTATACCCGGCTTCCTCCGGTATCCAGTGAAAAGCCGACGCGGAATACACCAGGTCATAAGAATCATCGGGAAGGACGGCCTGTTCAAATTTACCCGTCATCACGGAAAAACCCGGCCAGGATCCGTATTTTTCCCTGCAGATCTGACTGAGGTGCTCTCCATATTCCACTGCCGTCAGGGCGCAGCCCGTTTTCAGAACGGGAAGGGACGCCTGTCCTCCGCCGATACCAACCTCAACAGCCCGGCTGCCCGATCCAAGCGGACAATAGGAAAACACGGCGCGGTACAGCTCGTCGGGATAGCCGGGACGGATTCTTTCATAGGCCGCCGCCGCCGTATCGAACGTCCATTCCTTTCCCGAATTGATATTCTGGCCGCTGAATCTCACGGCTGAATCATCCTTCATTCTGTCCGCTCCCCCCGATTCACAGATCCATCCGTCAGAACCCGCGCCAGGTAATCCACATTCCGCTGAACAGGAAGCGTTCCGTCCACACGGATCACCGGGCAGTTCACTGTTTCGAGCCATTTTGCCGTATAATCCTCGGGCCGGGCGTCCGTCAGGGAAAACCAGGCGGACTCTTTTTCGTACAGATCTCCTCCGGGCAGGATCCTTTCCCCGAACCGGCTGAACGAACGGTCCCGGACGCGCCGGCTTCTGATTTCCTTCGGGACTTCGATCAGCACGACGTGATCCAGGGACGCGATCAGGCTGCCGCCGTAATCGCCTTTCACCGCGGCGAAAACGAACCGGCGGTTTCCGGCGATCTTTTCCTCCAGGATCCGGACGGCTTCCTCATGACTCCGGGGGGCGGAAAACGCATAGGCCGGATCCGTTTTCGGGAAATACAGATCCTCGCTGTCAATAAAGGCGTACCCCATCCGCTCCGCCAGAGCGGAACCCAGCGTGCTTTTCCCGGCTCCGTTCAGTCCGCATATCAGGATCCCCATATGAACCTCACATTCTTCCCGGCCTCAGCCGGCGGCCGGAAGCAGTTTTATCTCCGCGTCTGACGGGACGCGTCCCGTCCGGAATCTTTCTCCTATCATAACATATGTGAAGTTTTTCTGAAAGAGAATCATGGATTTCCCTTCCGGAAACCAAAGCTCCGTGGTATATTGAACAAAAGCCGCCGGACCGGAAAGCCGCGGCTGAATCCGGGCGCGGAGACGCCGGGATGGGGAGGGAAACGGTTTTGAAAACAGCCTATTTCAACGCGCGGGTTTATACCGGAGAACTGCCGATTCGTCAGGCCTTTCTCGTTGAGAACGGCCACTTTCTGAGGACGGGCGACGACGGGGAGATCCTCGCGGCGCTCTCTGCGGAAGACGCGCGTGTGGATCTGAAGGGCCGTTTCGTGTGCGCGGGTTTCAACGACTCCCATATGCATCTTCTCGGCTATGGCAGCATGCTGAGGAGCGTGCAGCTCGCCGGCTGCACCGGAAGCCTTGCGGAGATGCTGGACCGGCTGCGTACAGCTCTCCGGGAAACGCCTCCGGGAGAGGGACGGTGGCTCCTGGGACGCGGATGGAACCAGGATCTGTTCACCGACGTCCGCCGGATGCCGGACAGGCACGACCTTGACGCTGTCTCCGCGGAAATCCCGATCATGCTGACCCGCGCGTGCGGGCACTGCTGCGTCGTGAACACCAAAGGGCTGAGGCTCGCGGGAATCGGCCCGGATACCGCAGCGCCGGAGGGAGGAGCCATCGGCTTTTCCGACGGTCTGCCGGACGGACGCATCTATGACAACGCCATTGAACTGGTACAGCGCGTTCTGCCAACGCCCGGGAAACGGGAGATCCGCGGGATGCTGCGCGCCGCATGCCGGGAGGTGAACCGCCGCGGGATCACCAGCGTGCAGACGGACGACTACCAGGTTTTTCCGGGCATTTCCCCGGAAATGATTAACGAAGTATACCGGGAGATGGAAGAGGACGGCGAACTGACCGTCCGCGTCTGCGAACAGGCGCAGCTGACGGATCCGGAAGAGCTGCGGCGCTTTATCGAAGCGGGCTGTACGGCCGTGCCGGGGGGCGGGATGTTCCGGATCGGCCCGCTGAAAATTCTGGGCGACGGATCGCTCGGAAGCCGGACCGCTCATCTGAGCCGTCCTTACGCGGACAATCCCGGAACCCGCGGGTTTTCGCTGATTCCGGAGGAGCGCCTGAAGGAGATGATTTCCTTCGCCCACGCGCACGGAATGCAGGTGGCTGTTCACGCAATCGGGGACGCCTGTCTGGACCGGGTGCTGGACGCGGTGGAGGCGGCCCTGGCCGGGGATCCGAGGGCTGACCACCGGCACGGGGTGATTCACTGCCAGATTACCCGGCCGGATCAGCTGGAACGCATCCGGAAGCTGGGGCTCCACGTCTACGCGCAGTCCATCTTTCTTGACTATGACATTCACATTGTTGAAAAACGCGCGGGCAGGGAGCTGGCAGCCTCCAGCTACAGCTGGAAAACGCTTATGGACGGGGGCGTCAGCGTCTCCAACGGATCAGACTGCCCGGTGGAACCGCCGGACGTCATGAAGGGGATCGAGTGCGCCGTGACGAGAACATCCCTGGACGGATGCGGCCCATATCTGCCGGGTCAGGCGTTTTCGGTGCAGGAAGCGCTCGACAGCTTTACCCTGCGCGGTGCGGAGGCCAGCTTTGAAGAAAAGATCAAGGGCAGAATTGCGCCGGGATTTCTGGCGGATTTCACCGTGCTCACGGAAAACCCGTTCGGGACGGAGCCGCGGCGGCTGCATGAAATCGGGGTAACTGCGTGCTTTCTCGGCGGAAGACAGGTCATGGGAAATCTTTGAACGGAAAACGGGCGCGTTCCGGCGTATATGAAAGCCGGCGGTCCGAAGAGACTTCAGAAAGCGGCGCTGTCCGGCGGGAAACCGCGGAACGCGGGCTGCAGAAAAAAACGCGGGGAACATTCCCCGCGAACGGTATGAGTTTCCTGACCCGGGCCGGCGGCGCGGATCCGGGAGTCAGGTTTTTTCCGAGGGCAGGCTTCTGCGTATCTCTTCCAGGGAAACGCCGTGCTTCCCTGCCAGGGCCGCGATATCGTCGTATTCGGGCTTCGACCGGTCTACGCCCATGCCGGACGCGTGCTTGACGCGGATCTCGCCGTATTCCGTGGCGACGGTTTCCTCCCGGCGCTGCAGGACATACCGATCCATATCCTGCCGGCGGATTCCCAGCGTGCTGGTGTGCTTCATGACAGCAGCGGCGAGCCGGTCCGCATCCTCCGGCAGACAGAGCACGCTGAGGAGAATGCCGGGACGGTTCTTTTTCATTCCGACGGGCTGCGTGTAAACATCCCTGGCTCCCGCCAGGAAAAGCCGCTCCATGGCATAACCGATGTCCTCCCCGGTCATGTCGTCCAGATTGCATTCGAGCCGGGTGATTTTTTCACGCCGCCCTTCGCTTTCTCCAAGGAAAGCCCGGAGGCAGTTGGCTGTTTCAAATTCCTTTTTACCCATGCCGCATCCTATCGCGCGGGTCCTCATCACGGGCCGATCGCCGAAGCCGGAGACAAAATGCTTCAGCAGGGCCGCTCCTGTAGGCGTGCACAATTCTCCCCGGATATTTCCTCCGTAGACGGGAACATCCTTCAGGATCAGAGCGGTCGCCGGGGCGGGAACAGGCAGGACGCCGTGCATGCACCGCACGAAACCGCTGCCCACATGAACGGGCGAGGCGAGGACCTGTTCCGGAGCGATCATCTCCATCAGCATACAGACGGATACCACATCAGCCACAGCGTCCATGGTTCCCACTTCATGGAAATGAATCTCATTTACCGGACGGCCGTGGACCCGGCTTTCCGCGTCCGCGATCAGAGCGTAAACAGCTTTCGCGTCCGCCTTTACGCGGTCCGATACGGGCAGGCTCCCGATCAGCGCCTCAATATCCGCCGCGGACGCGTGATGATGATGTTCATGTCCGTGCTCATGTCCGTG
>ONXY01000156.1 GCA_900321945.1 uncultured Eubacteriales bacterium
GAAATCGCGAAGATCGCCGCTTTCCATCCGGACGATCCGTCCGTCGATCCGTCGGACGTGAAGGCGCTGGCCACTCCGACCGCGGAGGCGACCGTGTTTCAGATGACGGAGGCGGTCGTCGCGGGCCGGGAGACCCGGGCTTTTCAGATAATGCGCGATATGCTCCGGAACGGGGAGGACCGTCTTTATATCCTGGCCATGCTGCTCCGCCAGTTCCGTATCCTGCAGCATGTGAAGATCATGCAGTATGAGAAGAAAAGCCAGGAGTTTATCCGTTCGGCCCTCGGCGTTCCTTCCTTCGCTGCGCAGCAGTACGCGCGCCAGGCCGGAAGCTGGACCGGGCGCCAGGTAAAGGAGGCGGTTGCCCTGTGTCTGGACACGGAGCTGTCCGTCAAATCCGGAAAGCTGCCGGCGGAAGGCTCTCTGGAGTCCGTCATGCTGAAGCTTTTCGAAATGCGAAAATGATGAATTTTTTATTGCAATTGTTACAAATTTGTGATATATTCTACGTTGAGTTCAGTATGCAGGGAGGTTTTACGTCATGAAACGCCTGATTTCATTCCTGGTTGTTTTCAGTCTCGTTCTGAGCGTCTGCGCCGCGGTCTATGCCGCTTCCAGCAAGCCGTCCATCACCGAGCAGCCTGTGACGACCACCGTAAAAAAGAACGGGGACGCCACCTTCACCGTCAAGGCAAAGAACGCCGGCGGCGCTTCGATTACCTGGTATTTCACCAATCCCTCCACGGGCGAGGTGACCACCGGCAAGCAGCTTTCAAAGGTCGTGCCCGGCGTCAAAGTCGCTAACCCCAACAGCCTCAGCATCAAGCTGAAAAACATCCCCGTGTCCATGCACGGATGGACGCTGTACTGCCATATCGGTCCGAAGAGCGGCGGCGTTTCCTCGGATGAGGTCATGATTCTGATTCAGGGCATGGAGGTGCCGGAAACCGCGAAAGGAGCGGCTGAATCCGACGGTAACGGAAACAGCCGGCTTACCGGCTCCGCCGCAGAAAATACTCCCGCCAGGCCCACTCCCACCCCGATTCCTGAAAAAATAGTCATCACCGGCAATACCCGGCTCGAGCTGCTTGCGGTGGACAGCAAGGGCAGCCCTGTCGGGAAACCCAAGGATGAGCTGACCTTCACGGACGGCTCCGCCAGCTTTTACGTCAGACTGCCGGCATCGACGGAGGGATCCATCCAGTATCTCACCCTCAATTCCCTGCGGATCACGCCGGACGGGGAAGTCAGAGGAATCGGCATCCGCGGATGGAACGAGTCCGCCGCCGTCAAGATCAAGGTAAATAAGCCCGGCTCCGCGGAAGAGACCCCCTCTGAAGGCCTGGTTCTCCCGGATGAAACAGAGGAGCCCGTGGATCCCTCCGACCTGGTTTCCGTAGACTGTTCGAACTGCCGCTTCACCGGATACCACAGCTCCTTCGCTGAATCCGGTCAGGTTCCGGTCGGAACAACGATCACCGTGAGCGCCAGCGGCGGCATGATCTCCAAGGGGTATTTCATCAACGGCGCGAAAAAAGCCGTCCATAAAAACGAGGCTTCCTTTCAGCTGCTGATTGAGGAAAACACCACCATTACCATGGAGAAGCAGAAATAAGACCCGGCTCCCGGGCGCGCGGCCCGGAGCGGAGCATTAAAACAGGGGCCCGCGGCGCATATGTGCCGCGGGCCCCTTTCTGTGTTCTGTAATCGCTTATTTCCCGCCCAGAAAACCGCCGAGCAGATCGCCGATCATTCCGCCGATCCCGTCCGCCGCCCCTGCTCCGGCTCCGCTGCCGGCGCTGAGAATCTTATTGATCGTGTCGCCGTATTCTCCTTTCAGAACCTTCAGGGCCGCTTTCTTCAGATCCGACGGCGCTTCCCGGTATGCCTCCACCAGTTTCTTTTCCGTGGCCGTAACCTTCATGCTGGTATTGGCTCCGGCGGGAACGGTCGTTTTCGTCTCGGTCTTTTTTGCGGCCGTCTTCGCGGAAGCGGTCTTTGCAGCGGCTGTCTTCGCGGACGAGGTCTTCGCCGCGGTCGTCTTCGCGGAAGCGCTCTTTGCCGCGGTCGTCTTCGCGGATGAGGTCTTCGCCGCGGCCGTCTTCGCGGACTCGCTCTTTGCCGCGGTCGTCTTCGCGGAAGCGCTCTTCGCCGCGGCCGTCTTCGCGGACGAGGTCTTCGCCGCGGCCGTCTTCGCGGAAGCGGTCTTCGGCGCGGCCGTCTTCAGATTTTTCGGAGCGTTGACCAGCGATGTCTGCGTCACTTTGCAGGCCACCGCGATCTTTTTCAGCTGGGCCGTCGTAAGATCCGCTTCTCCCCGCTCGCACTTGCCGATATCCGAAGCGGTGAGTCCCTCGCCCGCGGCTTTCGCAAGCTTCTCCTGCGTCAGACCGGCCGCGGTCCGCGCTTCCTTCACCAGAACGCCAACTTTCTTTGCAGCCATGATATGTCCC
>ONXY01000345.1 GCA_900321945.1 uncultured Eubacteriales bacterium
ATGCTGATCCAGGCGCTGTACAATATCGTGGACAGCATCTTTGTTTCCCGTTTCGATCCCAACGGGCTCACCGCGGTTTCGCTGGCCTTCCCCTTCCAGATGCTGATGATCGCCCTGTCCACCGGTATGGGCACAGGAATCAACAGCCTTGTCAGCCGCCGTCTGGGCGAGCGTCAGCCCAAAGTTGCCCGCCAGGCCGCCTGGAGCGGCCTCCTGGTGGAAGGCTCCGGCAACCTGCTGTTCGTCCTGTTCGGGCTGCTGCTGGCCGGCCCCATCATGCGCCTGGTGGTTTCCGACAACCTGTCCAACGCCGATTCAATCCTGGAGATGGGTACAGGCTACCTGACCATTGTGACCCTTTTCTCCTCCGGTGTGTTCCTGGCTGTGTATTTTGAACGCCTGCTGCAGGCCACGGGCAATACCGTGTTCTCCATGATCACCCAGATGACCGGTGCCATCACCAATATCATCCTGGACCCCATCCTGATTTTCGGATATCTGGGCTTCCGGCCCATGGGTGTTCTCGGCGCCGCCATTGCCACCGTCATTGGCCAGTGGCTTTCCGCCGCGCTCGGTTTTGCGTTCAACCAGTGGAAGAACCGGGAGCTTCGGCTGAATCTGCAGGACTGCAGAATCCTCCGCCGGGATCTTTCCGGTATCATGGCCGTCGGCCTTCCCAGCACGGTCATGCAGGCGATCGGCTCGGTCATGAACGTCGGGATGAACTCCATCCTGTCCGGTTTTGAACAATCCAACGCCGCGCTGAACGTCATGTCCGTCTATTTCAAGCTGCAGTCCTTCATCTTCATGCCGGTCTTCGGCCTGTCCACCGGCATCATCGCCATCCTGGCGTACAATTTCGGCGCCCGCCTGAAGGAGCGTATCTACCGCTGTATCAAAGTTGCCCTGGCCTGGGCCATCATCATCATGCTGATCGGCACCCTGGTCTTCATGCTCTTCCCCGGCCAGCTGATGTCCGTCTTTGAGTCCGACGCGGATCCGGAACTCACCTCCCAGATGACGCAGATCGGCGTGGTGGCCATGCGGATCATCTGCTCCGGCTTCATCTTCGCCGCCATCGGCATCACCCTTTCCACCGTCTTCCAGGCAGTGGGCAAGGGCGTCTACAGTATGATTATGAGTATCTGCCGCCAGCTGGTCGTGCTCCTGCCCGCCGCCTGGATCATCGCCCGGATCACCGGGGATGTCTATGCGGTCTGGTGGTGTTTCCCGATCGCGGAAATCGCGGCCCTGGGGATCTGCCTGTATTACTACCGGCGTTGCAATCAAAAAATGATCGCACCCCTCTGAGAAAAGAGTTGACATTCGTACGGTACCGAACTATAATGTAATCGTTCGGTACCGTATTTTTAGTTGAATGATTTGAAACGACGTTGGAAAGGAGTCTGAACATGAATAAAGAGAATGATGTCATCCTGGCGGTCCTGAAGCTGTCCCGTGCCATGCGGCGCTGTACACCTCCCCCGCCTCCCCCTGCCGGACATCCCGGTCCGGGCATGCCCCCTGTCCCGCCGATGGCAGGGCAGGCAGGCCGCGATACTGTCTGTCCGCCGGCCGTCGGCCGTCTGCTGGCCTGCGTGGCTGAAAACCCGCATGTCTCTTCCCGGGACCTGTGTGAGATCCTGGACCTGCGTCCTTCCTCGCTGAGTGAGATGCTCGCCCGCGCGGAAAGCGAAGGCTGGATCACCCGTACCGTGGACGAGGCGGACCGCCGTGTACAGCGGGTGGATCTTTCCGAAAAAGGTAAAGCCTTTATCGAAAAAATGGAGGCTGCCCGGGAAAAGGACCTGGAGCGGAAAACCTCCTGCTTCACCGAAGAGGAAAAGGCCCAGTTCTGTGCCCTGTGCGACAGGCTGAGCACGCATCTGGAGTCCCTGGCGCTGGATCTGCCGGAGTTTCCTCCGCGGCCGGATCCGGAACAGCCGTCTCAGAGGCCCCGCAAACCTTTCCCGCCCAAAGGCAGAATTAAGTGTTGATGAGGACGTGTCCATTGTTGCTTCAGCGCAGAACGGCGGGCTGATTCGTCAGCCCGCCGTTGTCATATTCAGCTTCCGGAAACTCAGGTCGTTTCTTCCTCTTCCCCGGCCGTTTCTTCCTCCTCCGGCAGGGTCATGACCTGCATCCGGGTCACCCGGAATCCGTCCATCTCTGTCACCGTGAACTGGTGTTTTTCCAGGGTAAAGGTATCGCCCACCTCCGGAACCTTTTCCAGCATCTCGCTGGCCCAGCCGCCTACGGTATCCGCGTCGTATTCGTTTTCCAGTCCGTATTTGTCCAGCAGCTCCTGCAGCTGCATACTGCCGTCCACGATCAGGGTTCCGTCTTCCTGCTCCACGACTTCCTCTTCCACTTCGTCGTGCTCGTCGTAGATCTCGCCGACCAGTTCCTCCAGCAC
>ONXY01000089.1 GCA_900321945.1 uncultured Eubacteriales bacterium
AGCCCCATGGAACGCATCATGATAAACTGCGGCAGCATGTATGCCTGCCACGGCACCGCGATGGTCGCGATATAGCAGAGAAACAGGGTGTCCCTTCCCCTGAATTCCAGCTTCGCGAAGGCATAGGCCGCGAAGGAGGACGTCAGCGTCTGCAGGAACGTCACGACCAGCGCGATAAACGCGGTATTCTTGAAATAGGTCGCCAGCGGAACCCGCTGCCAGATCAGCGAATAATTCTCCCAGTGAAAGGTTTCGGGAACCCATTTCATCGGATAGCTGAAGACCTCCCGGTCCAGCTTCAGGGAGGAGGAAATCATCCAGACGAAAGGAATCAGCGTAAAGACGGCCAGCGCGGCCAGCAGGACGTAAATGACCGTGCGCAGCACGCGCGCCGCGGCGGGATGGTCCTTTCTGATGCCTTTCTGATGAACGGCCTGTTCCATCTTTCTTCCTCCTTCCTCAGTCGTTTGAAAACTTGCTTTCGGACCGGAACTGGATGACCGTGATCACCAGCACCACCAGCAGCAGAATCATGGAAATCGCGCTGGCCTTTCCGTACCGGACCTTGACGAACGCCTCGTCGTAGATGTAGGTCACCAGCATCTTGGTCGCCCGGCCGGGTCCGCCGTCCGTCATGATGGCCACCACGTCGTAGATCTTGAAGCAGGAGATGATCATCATGATGGAAACGAAGAACGTGGTGGGCTTCAGCTGGGGCAGCGTGACGTGCCAGAACTGTTTCCATTTTCCGGCCCCGTCCACCGTGGCGGCCTCCAGCAGCTCCGGGGGAACCCCCTGCAGCGCCGCCAGGTAGATGACCATGTAATATCCCATGTTCCGCCAGACGCTGACCAGGATAATCGCCCACATGGCCATCGTGCTGTCCGCCGTCCAGGATTTGTTGAAATCGATCCCCAGGCTCATGATCAGCTGATTGATGGGCCCGTCCTTCATCAGCATGAAGGACCAGCACACGCAGATGGCCACCATCGACGCCACGTACGGGAAAAAGAAGACCGTCCGGAACGCCACCGCGCCCTTCACCTTGTTCAGCAGCACCGCCAGGGCGAGCGCGCACACGATGGTCAGGGGAACGGTGACCAGGGTGTAAAACACCGTGTTCTTCAGGGAGATCCCAAGGTCGGCCCGGTTGAAGAAGTACGCGATCCCCTTGTCCGCCACCTTCGCCGTCTCGAAGATGTTCGCGTAGTTGCCCAGTCCGGTCCACTGCAGCTTGGATATGTCGCCGCCGTTCCACTCGCAGAAGGACAGCGCGATGGCGAAAAGCACGGGAAGCATGGTAAATACGGCGAAGCCCAGAAAGTTCGGCGCCAGAAAAGAATAGGCGATCAGCGTGTTTTTCCTGCCCAGTCTGCCCATCTTCCGCCGGGTTCCGCCGGCCGCCTCAGCCTGTTTCATCCTTGGTTCATCCTTTCCGAAAACAAACGGAGGCAGGGAAGGCAAGCGCCCTCCCTGCCCCTTTTGGCAATCCGATCAGAGAAAGAAACGGTTACTCAAACAGTTCCGCGACCCGCTCGTTCATTTCCTCGATGCCTTCCTCGGGCGTAATCTCGCGGGCCATGATCATCGTATGCTCCTCGTTCACGATGGTCTTGATATCGGCGACCTTCTCGGCCACGGGCCATTCCATTCCCACGAAGGAGGGAATCAGGGCGCCCATGCTGGTCTCGTCGGTCGGGAATCCGTCCACGGCGGACATGGCGGCCGCCACGGTCTCGGACACGTACGCGGGACGGGCGCCCACGGAAGCGGTCGCGGCCGCGCCTTCCTCGCCGCCCAGCCAGGAGATGTAGTCCCAGGCCAGATCCTTGTTCTCGGACTTGGCGTTGATCATGGCGCCGGTCAGGTTGCCGAAGGAGGAACCCGCGGCGACGCCCTCGGCGTGCGGCACGGCGGTGATGCCCCAGTTAAAGCTGCAGGTGCCGTCCTTGTTGTAGCCGATCAGGGTGGACACGTACCAGTAGCCCATGGGAAGCATGGCCACGTTGCCGTTGGCGAAAGCGGCGGAGTAGTGCAGGCCGGAGGCCTTCAGCTCGGAATAGGCCATGCAGGCGCCGGCGTCTTCCAGCTTCTGATACAGCTGATAGAAGTACAGCAGGTCGTCGTAGTTCCGGTCGGCCAGCGTGTTCACGCCGTCGGCGACGGTCCAGTTCGCCACGGCGGACAGCCAGGTGTGATAATGCGTTCCGTAGATTCCCTTGTCCTTGTCCGTCAGCTGCATCGCGATGTCGGCGTACTGATCCCAGGTCATGTCGTTGGTGGGATAGGCCACGCCCGCGGCGTCAAACAGATCCTTGTTGTAGAAGAGCACCCAGAAGTCGCTGCGGAAGGGAACGGCATACAGCTCGCCGTCCACGCTGTAGTTCGCTTCCGTGCCCACGAAGCCGGAAAGGTCGTATCCGGTGGCTTCCACGAAGCTGTTCAGAGGCGCCGCAAATCCCTGCGCCTGCCACTTGATGATGTCGTCCAGCTCCTTCACCATGAACACGTCGCTGGTGTCTCCGCCTTCCAGCATGGTGGTCGTCTTGATGGCGTAATCCTGCGAGGCCACGTCCACGTACTCGATCGTTACGCCGGGATGGGAAGCTTCATAGGCTTCCTTCTGGGCGGCCAGATAGGGCGTCGTCGTGGCGTCCCAGGTCACCACGGTCAGCGTTTTCGCCTCTTCGGCGGAAACCAGGCTGACGCAGGTCAGCAGCAGGGCCGCGGTCAGGACCAGAGCAATCAGTTTCTTCATTTCTTGAGAACCTCCTTCTTGATTCGGATCGATCCTTTCAGCAAAAATGTTACCGGTAACATTTTGAAATACCCGAACAAATTTCCTGAAATCGACCTCGTTTGAGGAGATTATATGCGATACCGTCCCGGCTGTCAACCGGTTTTTGAAGGTTTTTTTGAAAAAAATCACAGCCCGTTTCGGTAATTTGTCATTTCTGGTATATGTTTCCCAAAACATTCCCTTGATTCAACCCCGTTTTTATGATAAGATACCGCCATCCGACAGGGAAAGGAGTGGTTTCCCGGTGCCGAAAAAAGTGACAATCTATGATATTGCCCGGGAAGCGGGGGTCTCCGCCGCCACGGTGACCCGGGTGCTGAACGGCTCGTCCAGCGTCCGGGAGGCGACCCGGCTGAAGGTGCGGGGAATCATCGACGCCCACGGCTACGCCCCGAGTTCCGTGGCCCAGGATCTGGGCAGCGGCAACACGAAGACCATCGGCATCATCCTCCCCGGCATCCGCAATCCCTATTACGCCGAGCTGGTCTCCGCGGCGGACGACGAAGCCCGCCGCAGCGGCTATTCCCTCTGGCTTTACGAGCTCCCCCGCGAGGGCGAGATCACCTCCCTGGTCGTCGGGAACCTGATCGCCCGCCGGCTCAGCGGCGCCTTCTTCATCGGAAGCTTCGACGACGTGGACCGGCCCGACCTGCGGGAGATGCTGGCCCGGCTCGGAAAATACATGCCGATCGTCGCCATCTGCCCGCCCCGGGAGAACCTGGGTTTCATCTGCATGCACAACAGTCTGGACAGCGCCGTCCGCCAGGCCGTCCGCCACCTGCACCTGCTTGGCCACCGCCGCTTCGCCATGATCGGCGGCGCCGTCCGTCTGGAGGATTCCGGCATGCGGGCGGTTTCCTTCCTGGACGAGCTGAAGGCGCTGGATCTTCCCGCCCCGCCGGAATACGGCCACCTGGGCGGAAACAGCCCGGAGGAGGGCCAGCGGGAAATCCTGCGGCTGATGACCGCCCTGCCCAGGGAGGAGCAGCCGACCGCCGTCCTCTGCTACAACGATCTGGTCGCCCTCGGCGCGCTGCACCAGCTGCGCCTGATGGGCTTCCGCGTGCCGGAGGACGTGGCGGTGATCGGCTGCGACAATCAGTTCTTCTGCCCCTATACCGCCCCTCCCCTGACCTCCATCGACATGCAGACCGAGGAGCATGCCCGCAGCGCCGTCCGGGAGCTGCTGGCCACGTCCGAAAACCGCTCCGCCATCATCGTCCGCGACGCCACGCTCGTCATCCGGGAGAGCTGCGGCGCGAAGCTCGGATGGCGGGAAAGATAGTTTCCCTTTAAC
>ONXY01000397.1 GCA_900321945.1 uncultured Eubacteriales bacterium
AGAAACTGACAGAGGAGGATATTCATTGAACCGTATCGCAGGTCTGATCCGGAATCACGTCCGCAGAAAGGAATTCTGGGCCGCCTACGGACAGATTGTCATCGGCAGCGTCCTCGGCGGCGCGGCCTATCCGCTTTTTCTGACGCCCAGCCACATCGCTCCGGGCGGAATCACCGGCGTCGCCGTCATCCTGAATTATCTGTGGCAGCTGCCTGTCGGCTCGGTCTCCCTGCTGCTGAACATCCCGCTGTTTATCGCGGGATACCGGACCATGGGGAAAATCTTCGCCTTCCGCAGTCTGGTTGCGACCCTGCTCTTCTCGCTGATGATCGATATCCTGCCCTTCCGGCCCATGACGGAGGATCCCCTTCTGAACACGCTCTTCGGAGGCGTGCTGCTGGGGCTGGGTCTCGGGCTGATCCTCCGGGGAGGCGCAACCACCGGCGGATCGGACATGCTGGCCAAGATGGTTCACCGGCGGATGCAGTTCATCTCCACGGGAACCTTCCTGTTCGCCCTTGATTTTCTCGTGGTTGCCGCCTCGGGTCTCGTGATGGGCACCTCGGAGGCGCTGTACGCGCTGATCAACATCTATCTGTCCTCCCGGGTCATCGACGAGGTGATGATGGGTTTCTCGGGCAACAAGGCCTGCCTGATCATTTCCCCCGCCTGGGAGCGCATCATGAAGCGCGTGATGGAGGAAATGGACCGGGGCGTGACCCTCCTCTCCTCGAAGGGCGGATATACCGGCACGGAACGCCCCACGCTGTTCTGCGTCATCAGCCGGCCGGAGATCATGGCGCTGAAGCGGATCGTCCGGGAGGAGGACGAAAACGCGTTCATGACCGTCATGGAGGCGCACGAGGCGATCGGGGACGGCTTCTCGGGCCTGCAGGACAACGAGGACCGGTAGGCGCCGGAAGGAAAAAGAAGACGCGCGCGGAACTTTTCCGCCGCGGGAAACGTCTGAAAGAAAGGCGGGCGAAAACGCCCGGAGTGAAAGGAGAAACGGAAAATGATCAGAAAATGGACGGCGGTTCTCGCCGCGGCGCTGCTGGTTTTCCTGACGGCGGGATGCCTGGCGGAGGAAACAAAAACCGTCTGCGTCACCGGTACCGCCACGGTCATGATGGACGCGGATTCCGCAAGCGTCAGCCTGGGCGTGGTTTCGGTCGCCAAAGAGGCGGGCGAGGCCTCCCGGCAGAACGCGGAACAGGTGGAGCGCCTGATCTCCGCGCTGGAGGAGGCGGGCATTCCCCGGAAGGATATCTCCACAAATTACTACTATGTTGAGACCCGGCGGAACTTCAATTCCTTCTCGGACGACGGGGAATATCCGATCGTCGGATACGAGGTCGGCAACAGCCTGACCGTAATCGTCCGGGATCTGGACAGAGCCGGGGCGGTGATCGATCTGGCGCTGGCGAACGGCGCCAACAGCTGCAACGGTCTGAGCTTCTCCACCACAAAGGCCGGGGAGGCCCGGGATCAGGCGCTGACCGCCGCCGTCGCCGAGGGGCGGCGCCGCGCGGAGATCGTCGCGGCGGCCTGCGGCGGGGAACTGGGTGAAATCCTGTCCGTCCGGGAGCAGTCCGTCACGGGCGGCGCGGTGATCAACAACAAGCGCTCCGCCGTGGAGGCGGCGGCCGATACCGGCGCGGGCACCGCGATTCTTTCCGACGGCCTCAGCTTCACGGCCACCGTGGAAATCACGTTTGCTCTGAAATGACGCGCGGCCGGTGCGGCCCGCCGCCGGAACGCCGCTCCCCGGACCGGGGAACGGCGCTCCGGGGTGACGGCCGAATCCTCTGAAAACAGGGCCCGTGAAAAGGAGAATGGATCCATGCCGAAGGTGAAATCCGTCTACGCCTGCACCGCCTGCGGGTACGAGACGCCCCGCTGGGTGGGGCGCTGCCCCGGATGCGGAGCCTGGAACACCCTGGAGGAAAGCGTGGCCGCTGTCCCGGAGAAAACCGCCGTCCCGAAGCTGGCCGCCAACCAGCGCCCGGGCACCGGAGCGGCCCCGCTGCTGCTGAAGGATATTCCCGAGGATACCGCCCTGCGGACCACCACCGGCATCCCGGAGCTGGACCGGGTGCTCGGCGGCGGCGTCGTGGAGGGCGGGCTGATGCTCATCGGCGGGGATCCCGGAATCGGGAAGAGCACCCTGCTGCTGCAGGTCTGCGCCCATCTGGCCGCCGCCGGAAAGCGGGTTCTGTATATCTCCGGCGAGGAAAGCGCCCGGCAGATTAAGCTCCGGGCCCGCAGGCTGGAGATCGACACCCCCGGGCTTTACGTGCTGGCGGAAAACGCCCTGGACGCGGTGGAAACCCGCCTGCGGGAGCTGCAGCCGGACGCCGCCGTCATCGACTCCATTCAGACCATGTACCGCCCGGAGATGGCCTCCGCCCCGGGATCCGTGTCCCAGGTCCGGGAATGCACCAGCCTGCTGATGCGCCTGTGCAAGGAGACGGGAACCGCCATGTTCGTGGTGGGCCATGTGACCAAGGAAGGCGCCATCGCCGGACCGCGGATGCTGGAGCACATGGTGGACGTGGTGCTGTACTTCGAGGGGGACCGGCAGCAGGAT
>ONXY01000184.1 GCA_900321945.1 uncultured Eubacteriales bacterium
CAGTATCCCGGCAGGATCTTCCGGGCCCGTCTCCGGTAAAACGCTCCCGGATCCGGCAGGGGGGAACCCGTTCTCCGGGCGCGGGCATAGGGCCGGTACAGCAGGAACGCGCTGAGCAGGACCGTTCCGTCCACCCAAACGTATCCGCTGCGCAGCAGATAATCCAGGGAGTAGTTCCCGACCGCGGGGGTCAGCCAGCTCTGCTGCCAGATATGATACCAGCTGACCAGAAAGATCATCAGAACGCGCAGCCCGTCCAGCTCCGGAATCCAGGATTCCCTTTTCGTCATGTTCCTCCCTGCGCCTCCGTCTCTTCCTCCGGTGCGGGGCTGTTCTTCTCGATCTGTCTGAGCAGTTTCTGCGCAGCGTAATGGTCCGAAATGGGCTCCAGGATTCTCGCGGCCTCCTCCCACTCGCCCCGGTCCATCATCTCCTGAGCCAGTTCGAGCCGCCATTCCCGGATAAATTTCTGCGCGTCGCTGTAGGCGGAAACCTTTTCCATCATCTCAACGGCCTTTTCCTTCTCGCCCCGCTCCGCCGCGGCCTTGGCTCCCAGATACAGCGCCCGGGTCCGGATGTTGACGGTCTCCTTCGTATCCTCCGGAAGTCCCGTCAGGATTTCGGCGGCCCGCTCGTAATCACGGACCTTGTACGCCGCGCGGGCGAGTTCCGTCGCGCAGAAAATCAGCTTCTCCCGCGCGTTTCCGTCGCCGTCCAGCTCCCGGTAGACCGCGAGGGCCTCCTCGTAGTTCCGGTCCGCCAGCAGCGCCTCCGCCTGTGCCCAGCGGATGGCGCGGGCCCTGTCAGCGGCGTCTTCATAGTCCCCGGCGGTCAGGTAGGCCTGCCTGGCGCCTTCCGGATCTCCGCCGTTCTCCAGGGTAAAACCCTTCAGATACCAGCTTTTCCGGATCAGCTCCCGGCTGTCCTGGTATTCCGGGATCCGGCTCAGCGTCCCGATGGCCTCATCGTACTCCCCGGACTCGATCATCTGCAGCGCGGACTCGTACAGGCATGCGTCCGCCCGCTCCGCCGAATCCCTGTAATCCCCCAGCTCCAGGAAAATCTCCCGGGCGGCGGCGTACCGTTTCTCCTTCACCGCCTTCTCGGCCCGCGCGTAGGCGCATTCGGTCAGCAGGCTCTCCCTGCCCTCCGTATCCTCCGGCAGCATTCCGAGCAGCGCTTCCGCTCCGTCGATATCCCCTTTCTCCAGAAGGATCTCCGCCCGTCTCAGATCCACCCGGTCCGCCAGCAGGTCGTCCCCGTCCGCGGCGGTTTCGCTCCGGAGCGTTCCGGCGATGTTTTCCAGCGTTTCCGGATCCGCGGCTCCCCCTTCCGCAGCCGCCGTTCCGTCCCGCCGGGCAATGGCCAGCCTTGCCGCGTCCAGTCTGGACGCGGCTCCGGGGAAACCGCCGAGAGAGATCAGAATCTCCTCGGCCTGCTCGGGCCGTCCGTCCCGGAGGGCCCGGTCCGCGCTGAGCATTCTCAGCGCCGGGACGGCCCCGAAGTACGCGCCCGCGCAGAGCAGCAGGGCCGCGGCCATCGCCGCCGCCAGCCGGCGGATTCTGCGTTTTCCCGCCTGGATCCGGTAGTATTCCTCTTCTCTCGCCCGCTGCAGCTGCGCCGCCTCTTCCCGGACCCCGCGGGTCTTCAGATCCAGCTGTCTTTCTCTCTGGCTGACCTGGCGGAGTACCGCTTCCCGGTTGTACTGCCGGAAGATCATCTCCTTCTGCCGCCTGCAGCGGGCGCAGAAGTATTCCCGGTTGCCGTTCGGCCTGCCGCAGACGCAGACCCAGAGCTTTGCCTGCTGGCTGGGAAATCCGACGGCGGCGTTTCCGGCCACGAATCTCAGCGCGTTCAGATCGTTTCCCGGAGGCAGGGCGTTGTCCTCATATTCCACCTCCGCCTCTTCGTTCCGTCTCCATACGTCCCGGTCGTCAAACCAGACCTTGTCCAGCCTCGCTTCGACAACCGCCGTCCCCTCCGCCGGCTCCATGGGCACCGGCATCCGGAAGGTGCTGTACGGTCTTCCCGCCAGCGCGCGCGCCCTGTGAACGGCTCTGCCCAGTTCCCGGCCCTCCGCGTCCAGCAGCTTCACGGTCGCTTCGCAGGAGTTGACGCCCCGGTCCGATCCGTTCAGCAGAATCAGCTCCGCCGAAGGATTCCCGGGTTTCGGCGGCTCGGCGTTCAGGATTTCGGCGGGACAGGATAAATCAATCCGCATCTTTCACTCCTCACAGCGTATGCAGCGTAATCTCCGTCAGCACGGTGCCCTCGTACCGAAGCAGCAGCTCCACGACGGTTCCGCTGAGCGTGTCCGTAATATACCGCAGAACCATCTCGTCCCCCGTTCCGTATTCAGCCAGCGCGTACGGCGCCTGCCCTTCCCTGCCGTAAAGCACCTCGCGGGTTCCGGCTTCATCGGTTTCCCCCTCGCCGTTCCGGAAGCGCTGAAAATCCTCGTGGAACAGGTCGCCAAGGCGCACGCCCCGCGGGCCTTCCAGATCCGGGCTCAGGATCGTATAGCTGATCAGTTCCGCCTGTCCGCCCTTCTCGTCGCAGGCAAACACGGCGCTGAACCCGTCCCCGTCCACACGGCGCAGCCAGGTGCCGTCGTCGTTGTCGATCAGCATGTCCTCCACGTTGTCCCCGAAAATCTCCGGCACCGCGGTCTGATAGCTCAGCGCGGAAAAGTCCAGATCCGATTCCTGGAACATCTCCAGCTTTGATCCGTCCGCGTTCCGGGGAACCCGGGCGTATGAAGCGGCGTTCCTCAGCCGCTCCAGTTCCCCGTAAAGGGCCGCCATGTCCTCAGGCGTTTCCTTCGCGTTCATGCCCTCCATCCGGACGGACTCGACTCCGTCCCCGCTGATGTGCAGGGACAGAACCAGCCGGACGCCTTCCGCGGGATCGGCGGTTCCGTATTCAATTGCTTCGATACGCTGCCCGTCCCGCTCCACGAGTCCGTAGCCGAAACCTTCCTCAGCGTTTCCCGTAAGGTACAGGAGCGCCTGTTCATGGTTTCCGTACATATCCGGGTTTCCGCAGGGAACGGCCTCCATCAGCCGGTTCACGTCCCAGTCCACCGCGATTCCCCGGGGCCCGGCCGCTTCCGGATCCATGATCAGGAACGCGTTCAGTTTCGTTTCCGGCGTCATCTCCGCCCGGTCGCCGTATACCGCGCCGAATTCATACTGAAAGAGAATTCCGTCCTCGGACAGCGCGTCCTCCCCGGCCGGGTCGTTCTGAATCTCTCCGGCCAGAGCCAGCGCCCTGACTCCGTCGATAAACGCGTACAGCTCCTGCGCGGTGACCGGGCTTTCCTCCGCCCCGGCGGCCGCCGTCAGCGTCCAGGCAATCGTCAGCGCCAGCAGGATTCCGGCCATCCTTTTCAGCATGTCCCTTTCCCTCCTTCTGTGGTTTCGATCCCGTATTCAGACAGTATAGCACGGACAAAATGCGGTTGCAACTTTCCCGGGCGCGCGGTATAATGGCGCCGAGAAAACAGAAGGAAAACGGCCTCCCGGCGGACGGGGCCCGGTGTCTGCTCATGAAAAAACATCTGTTTCTGCTTGTTCTGCTGTTTCTGCTCCCCGCGCTGCCCGCCCTCGCCTTTCACGACCATGTGGACCTGGAAGGGGCGCCGACCCTGATCTCCGGTTACCGCGCTCCGACGGAAACGGAAGACGGCAGCACGGGGGACGAGGTCTGTTCCGTATGCGGCGCGGTGGTGAAGCACGCCTCCCCGATCCCCGCCGTCGGGAAGCAGCGGAAAACCGCGGAGGAGGAGAAGCCGAACGCGGCCCCCGTTCCCGCCGCGCCGGATTCCGCGCCCGCGGATCATCCGACGCCGGTTCCGACCGCGGTTCCGACTCCCGTGCCCACGCCGCCCCCGACGGCGGCCCCGCAGGCGTCCGAGGAGAAGTCCGCTTCCTCAGAACAGCAGGCCTCCGATCCGGCACCGGCCGCGCCCACGGCTCAGCCGGATCTTCCCCGGGAAAAGGAGGGGCGGAAAACCTCCTCTCCTTCCGAAAGCGCGCCGAAGGAAAACAGCGCCGGCGCCCGGTCCGGTTCTTCCTCCGGCGGCAGGAACCGCCGTTCCGCCTTCTCCGCCCGCTTTCCATGGCGCCGCCTGCGGATGAATCCGGAGGCCGGTATTCTTCTTCCCCTGGCCGGCAGGCTGGTCTGGCCCGTTCCGGAGGTATCCTCCCCGCTGATGATCATCATGAATCCCGTAAACTGATCCGTTTCCGGGAGAAAAGCAAAACAAAAGGAATACAGGGAACGCGCCCTTGGGGGGTTGCATTCCCTTTCTTTTGTGATACGATAATTTCTGTTTAGAGGAGCGGCTGACGGGAGTACCGCGTCCGAGCCCGGCCGGGGCTGTGAAGACGCGGAAAAGAGGATGCCGCCGAAGCGGGGGTCTCCGTGCCGAGCGCCTTCGCTGGTCTGCCGGAGAAAATCCGGCTGACTGTCACGGTCCCCGCGGGCCGTGGAGCGCTAATCACTGGAACCGAGTTCCTCTCCCGGAAGGGGAGGCGCTGGCAGCGATTGGCATCGTTGCTTTTTTCTTTTCCCGACAAAACAAAGGAGGAACCCGAAGATGAAGAAAATGACCGCTCTGCTCTGCGCCCTGCTGCTGGCGCTGACCTCCGCCGCGCTGGGCGAGACGATTCCCGGCCTGGAGGACGGCGTGCTGACCGTGGCGATGGAATGCGCCTACGCCCCCTACAACTGGGCGCAGTCCGACGATTCCAACGGCGCCGTTCCGATTAAGGACAAGGCCGGCCTGTACGCCAACGGCTACGACGTCATGATGGCGAAAAACATCTGCGAAGCCAACGGCTGGGAGCTGGAAGTGGTTCAGCTGGACTGGGACAGCCTGATTCCCGCCATCATCAGCGGCAAGGTGGACGCCGTCATCGCCGGCCAGAGCATGACCGCCGAGCGGATGGAAGTGGTTGATTTCGCCGGCCCGTATCTGTACGCCAGCATCGTCTGCCTGACCCGCGCGGACAGCGCCAACGCGAACGCGAAGGGCATCAGCCAGCTCAGCGGCTCCGCCACGAGCCAGAACGGAACCATCTGGTACGACACCTGCCTGCCTCAGGTCAAGGGCGCGAACATCGTTCCCCCGGTCGAGTCCGCTCCCGCCATGCTGATGGCCGTGGCCAGCGGCACCGTGGATTTCGTCTGCACGGACATGCCCACCGCCCAGGGCGCCCTGATCGCCTATCCGGATCTCGTGCTGCTGGACTTCACCGGCTCCGGGGATGATTTTGAGGTTTCCGACGAGGACATCAACATTGGCATCTCCATTCAGAAGGGCAACGACGCCCTGCTGAACGCCCTGAACGGCTATCTGCAGGACAAGACCGCCGATGACTTCAACGCCCTGATGGCTGAGGCCATCCGTGTGCAGCCCCTGAGCGAGGAATAACGTCTGACGACGGTCTCCCCGGAGCGTCCGCGCGGCCTCCGGGGAGCTTTCCGTTTTCCGGGCTTTTTCCGGGCTTTTTCCGGGGGCCGGCCCGTCGGTTCCCGTCCTTCCGACCGATCCTGGAGTGAATGATGATTGCACAGCTCTTATCCGATATCGGCTCAGTCTGGGCCAGATACGGCACGGTATATATAACCGGCATCGAAAACACCCTGATTCTGTCCGTGACGGCGACGCTGATCGGCTGCGTCATCGGGTTCATCTGCGGCATTCTGCAGACCATTCCCTGCGCGCCGGGCGATCTCTGGCCGAAAAAAATCCTGCTGGGGCTCCTGCGGGCGGTGATCCGGGTCTACGTGGAGGTTTTCCGCGGCACGCCCATGATTCTGCAGGCGGTGTTCATTTATTACGGCATGCCCTATTTCTTCGGCATCTCCTTCAGGGATATCTGGACCGTCAGCATCGTCGTGGTTTCCGTCAATACCGGCGCCTACATGGCCGAGTCGGTCCGCGGCGGCATCATGAGCATCGACCCCGGCCAGTTCGAGGGGGCGCGGGCCATCGGCATGAATCATTTTCAGACCATGCTGTACATCATTCTCCCCCAGACGCTCCGGAACATCATGCCGCAGATCGGCAACAACTACATCATCAACGTGAAGGACACCTCGGTGATGTTCATCATCGGCTTCCAGGATTTCTTCGCCGTGCATAAGATGGTCAGCGGAGCCATTTTCAAGTATTTCCCCTCCGCGCTGCTGGAGATGGGCGGATACCTGTTCCTGACGCTGCTGGCCAGTTTCCTCCTGCGGAAGCTGGAAAAGAAGCTGCAGGGCAGCTCCAGCTACGAGCTGGTCAACACGGATCAGCTCGTGATGACCGCGGGCAACTATCAATTCCCCGGCAAAGCCCCCTATGAGGAAAAGAGCCGGGATTATCAGGGGGACCGGCAATGAGCGACACCATTCTCGAGATCCGGCATCTGTCCAAGACCTTCGGAACCCACGCGGTGCTGAAGGACGTGGATTTCACCGTGCGCAGGGGGGACGTGACCAGCATCATCGGCGCCAGCGGCAGCGGGAAAAGCACGCTGCTCCGCTGCATCAACCTGCTGGAAACCCTGACCACCGGCGAAATCCTCTTCCACGGGGAAAGCGTCACCGGCGGCAGGATCAACCAGAGCGCCTACCGCGCCAGGGTGGGCATGGTCTTCCAGAGTTTCAACCTCTTCAACAACCTGACGGTGCTGGACAACTGCGTCATCGGCCAGGTGAAGGTGAACAAAGCTCCGAAGAAGGAAGCCCGGGACCGGGCGCTCCATTATCTGAACAAGGTGGGCATGCTGCCCTACATCAACGCGCGCCCGGCGCAGATCTCCGGAGGCCAGAAGCAGCGGGTGGCGATCGCCCGGGCTCTCGCCATGGAGCCGGAGGTGCTCCTGTTCGACGAGCCCACCTCCGCCCTGGATCCGGAAATGGTGGGCGAGGTGCTGGACGTGATGAAAAGCCTGGCCGCGGAGAAGATGACCATGCTGGTTGTCACCCACGAAATGAACTTCGCCCGGGACGTCAGCACCCAGGTGGTTTACATGGCCGACGGCGTCATCGTGGAGGAGGGACCGCCCTCCCAGGTCCTTTCCTCTCCTCAGGATCCCCGGACCCGGGAATTCCTGAAGCGTTTCCTGAGCTGATTCCGGAATTCCTTCCGCGCAAAAGGAGCTCTCCCCCGGCGGGAAGAGCTCCTTTTTTTCGGTTTTTTACGCCCCGGCGATCTGAACCAGCTCCCGGATGCTCTTCATGTTCCAGTCCCCGGCGCCCTGCGCGGAGGCGTCCCCCAGACAGGCGACCTTCATGCCCCCCGCGTGTCCCGCCTCGGCGCCGGACACGGCGTCCTCCACCACCAGGCATCTGTCCGGCGCGATGCCCAGCATCTCCGCAGCC
>ONXY01000211.1 GCA_900321945.1 uncultured Eubacteriales bacterium
CGCGCTTTTTTTCCCGATTGATCTTTTACACGGTTCCGGATATAATGAGTTCCGGATTCAAAGGCAGGAGGAACTTCGGAAATGATCAGAAAAATGGCGCTGGTTCTGCTGTCCGTGATGCTTTTCATTCTCCCCGCCGCGGCGGAGGAAGGACAGCGGGCGCCGGACTATCTGCTCGAGGGATTTGACGACGCCTCCCACGACTGGGAGACCAACCGGTTCTTTCAGCGCATGCAGGAAAGGACGGGCATCGTCCTGGAACTCCGGGAGCATGCGGACGCGGAAGGCTGGGACAGAAGAAAACAGGAAATCGCGGCCGGGGAGGATCTGCCGGACGTTCTTTTCAAGGCGCAGCTGACGCCCGCGGAAACCATGGCGATGGCCGCGGGCGGGATTCTGATCGACCTGAAGCCCTATCTGCCGGAGTACGCGCCCGATCTGTGGAAGATCCTGCAGGAGCATCCGGACTATCTGGAGGCGGTTACGCTTCCGGACGGGACCATTCCCGCGCTGCCCGCCGTCAGCGAGCTTCCGAACAACGATCTGATGTGGATCAACAGCGCCTGGCTGAAGAACCTGCACCTGGACGTCCCGGCCACGGCCGACGAGCTGACGGAGACGCTCCGCGCCTTCAGGACCGGCGATCCGAACCGGAACGGCCGGGCCGACGAGATCCCGCTGACCTTCGTCAGCATGTGGGAGCTTCGCTTTCTGGGGCACGCCTTCGGGCTGAACGACAACGACTATTATATACACGTGGAGGACGGCAAGGTTTCCTCCGGCCTGCGGACGGATGAAAACCGGGCGTTCCTGACCTGGCTGAACCAGCTGTGGACGGAGAACCTCCTGGACCATTCGGGTTTCGTAACCATGGATTCCCTGCGCCAGATCACGGACGGCAACGCGGTTATTCCCTACGGGGTTCTGCTTTCCAGCTCCCCCCTGACTGTGGTGCCGTCCTCCGCGCTGAACCAGTATTCCGTCCTGGAACCCCTGACGTGGAACGGGAAACAGACCTACAGGGATCTGCTCGGGCCGGTGACCCGGGGAACCTTCGCGCTGACCCGGGCCTGCAGGGAGCCGGAGAAGATGGTCGCCTGGGTGAACACCCTCTATACCCGCGAGGGGAGCCTGCTGCTCCAGGTCGGACAGGAGGGGGAGGAATACTTCTGGACGGAGGACGGCACGTGGGACTGGATGGCGGACATGGAGACCGTGGCGAAAGAGGTGCTTCCGAACAGCACGCTCAGCGACGGCGGGGTCGCCCCGGGCATCATCGAGCTGGATTTTCAGAGCAGGTATACCGATCCGGCCACGGTGAGAATGATCCGGGAGATGGCCGCGGTCCGGGAGAAATGCTCCATGCCCTATCCGCTGGTTTTCCTCAGCGCGGAGGACGCCGCCCGCGCGGCGGCGCTTCAGGCGGAAATCGCTCCCTTCGCGGAGGAACGGATGGCAGCTTTCGTGACGGGGGACGTTCCGCTGACGGACGACAACTGGGAGGCGTTCGTCCGGGGCCTGGAGGAGCGCGGCCTGGACGAGATGACGGCGATCTGGCAGAAATACGTGAAATAAAACGGGGGAGGGTCTGAACCATGAGCCGACCGGAGGAACGGATTGCCGGACTGAACGGCGCCGGGGCGGAAGAGCATCTGCGCATGCTTTACGGAAGCGGACGGGAAACGCTGGAGAAGCAGAAGACGCGGTACGCGGATCTTCTGCGCGGATTTCACGACGCCTTCGGAGGAGCCGGAGACCCGGTTTTCTTCAGCGCGCCGGGACGCACGGAAATCGGCGGAAACCATACGGACCATAACAACGGAAGAGTGCTGGCGGCAAGCGTGAACCTGGACGCTCTCTGCGCCGCCGCTCCGCGGGAGGACGGCAGGGTCCGGTTCCTCAGCCGGGGCTACGCGCCGCTGGACATGGATCTGTCGGACACGGAGGTCCGGCCGGAAGAGAACGGCACGACGGCCGCCCTCATCCGCGGCGTGGCGGACGGCATGAAGCGCGCCGGATACCGGATCGGCGGATTTGACGCGGCGGTGGATTCCACCGTGGCCGGCGGCAGCGGCCTGAGCAGCTCGGCGGCCGTCGAGGTGATGCTGACCGCCGTTTTCGACGGACTGTTCAACGACTTCTCCATGCCCTTTACCGAGCGGGCGCAGATCAGCCGCCGGGCCGAGAACCTGTATTTCGGCAAGCCCAGCGGCCTGCTGGACCAGATGGCCAGCGCCGCCGGTGGGCTGGTGACCGTGGACTTTGCGGACGACCGGAACCCCCGGGTGGAGGCGCTGCAGTACGATTTCGCCGCGAAGGGATACGCCCTGGTGGTGACGGCTACCGGCGGAAGCCACGCGGACCTGACGGACCATTACGCCGCCATCCCGCGGGAGATGCGGAGCGTCGCCGCTTATTTCGGGCGGGAGACGCTGCGGGGAACGACGGAGGAAGAGCTGATCCGGGAGGCCGGGAAGCTCCGGAAAGCCGCGGGCGAGCGCGCGGTTCTGCGGGCGTTCCATTTCGTGCAGGAGGACGCCCGGGTTCCGGAGCAGGTGGCGGCGCTGAAGGAAGACAGAATGGAGGATTTCCTGCGGCTGATTACCGAAAGCGGCCGCTCCTCCTTCATGTATCTGCAGAACGTCTATCCTCCGGAAGGCGACCAGGGCCTGAGCCTGGCCCTCTGCATGGCGGAATCGCTGCTGAAGGGACGGGGCGCCTGGCGCGTCCACGGAGGCGGATTCGCCGGCACCACGCTGAACTTCGTGCCGCTGGATCTGGCGGAGGAATTTGTCGCGAAGATGGACGCGGCCTTCGGCGCAGGCGCGTGCCACGTGCTGAACATCCGCCCCGTGGGAGCGGACCGGCTGATTCCGTGACCTTTTTCTTGACAGCGGGCGGACAGAATGCTATGATGACGCAGGCAGAGCGGAAGCTCTGACCGAATATACGCGTTTTCTTGAAGCTTCTTCAGGGCAGGGTGAAAATCCCGACCGGCGGTACAGCCCGCGAACCGTTTCCCCGTCCGGGGTGCGGCCGATTCCGGTGAGATTCCGGAGCCGACAGTACAGTCTGGATGAAAGAAGAGCTACGGTGATACACTTCCGTATTTCCGCCCCTGATCAGCTTTTCAGCTTCAGGGGCGCGTCATTTTGAAGGAGGGTTTCACCATGAGAACTCAGAAGAACCGCGTATTTTCCACTTTCAACCTGACCCGCATGGCCGTGCTGACGGCACTGGCGGCCGTCCTGTACCTGACGCTGGAGATCCCCGTGGTCCCGCCGATGTACAAGCTGGACTTCAGCAACGTGCCGGCGCTGCTCGGGACGTTTGCCATGGGCCCGGTGCCGGGGCTGATCATCCTGCTGATGAAGAACGTCATTCACGTTCTGATCAAAGGCCTCGGAAGCACCATGGGGATCGGCAACCTGGCGGACGTCGTGACCACCGCCGCGTTCCTGATTCCCGCCGCCCTGGTCTATCAGCGGAAAAAGACGCGGGGGAACGCGCTGAAGGGAATGGCGCTGGGCGCCCTGTGCCAGACGGTTTCCGCGGTGCTGGTGAACTGGCTCGTGATGATCCCGTTCTACCGGAACGCGTTC
>ONXY01000414.1 GCA_900321945.1 uncultured Eubacteriales bacterium
GCGCGCGTCTTCTCTCATGCGGCGGACGCATTCCAGCCAGTCGCTCATCATGGCTTCCGCGATCAGCGCTTCTTTCGAAGGGAAGTAATTATACACAGTCCCGACAGCCGTACCGCATTCCCCGGCAAGCTCACGCATACTGATATCATGCGATTCGCTTTCCAGCAGGCTTTTTCGGGCCGCCCGAATCAGCGACTCCCTCAGCTCAGGGATGATCTTCGGCATGCTCACGCTCCCTTTTATGAACACGTTCATTTAACATGATGATTATATCTGTTTTCGCGGTTCCCGTCAACAGAAACGCTCAATCCTTCTGCTTCGTCCGGGGGCAACAGCCGGTTGCTTGTCAGACCGCGCGATATGCATTACAATCAGGAAGCAATAAAACGGAGGTGATCCTGATGACGACGAAGGACGTACTGCTTGATCTGCGGACAAAGATGGGCCTGTCCCAGGACGAACTGGCCGAGAAAGTTTATGTGACCCGGCAGGCGGTTTCCCGATGGGAAAACGGGGACACGGTCCCCGGCACCGAGACGCTGAAGCTGCTTTCCGGCTTGTTCAACGTGTCAATCAACACCCTGCTCGGCGCGCCGAGGCAGCTGATCTGCCAGTGCTGCGGAATGCCGATGGAGGACGCGGTTCTCGGCCGGGAAAAAGACGGTTCGCTCAATGAGAACTACTGCCGGTGGTGCTATGCCGACGGAACGTATACCTACAGCAATATGGAGGACCTGATCGACGTGTGCGTCCGTCATATGACGTCGGAAGGATTCACGGAGGAGCAGGCCCGCGGGTATCTGAAGCAGACGCTGCCGCAGCTGGATTACTGGAAAAGATATGAGGAGCTCAGCGACGGCGGTCAGTTTGAGGAATTCAAGAAACAGCTGATCCGGGAGATCAACGATCTCCATATCCCGGGCCTGCCGAAGGTGGAGAAGCTGAACGCGCTGGCGGGCAGCTATGTGAATCTCGCCTATCCGCTGCCCAGCGGAGAGAAAGTCAGATTTCTGGACGACGGAACGACCTATCTCGGCAACCAGCTGGAATCAGAGTTCGGCGGGGATCGGTGCTTCGGGATCCTGGCCGGTATGGACTTCATCCTGATCTGCACATACGCGGCGGAGGGCGCCGATCCGGAACTTGTGCTGTACAAAAAAAGGTGAACAAAGCACAGAAAAACCCGGTATGCGGTTTCGGCACCAAAGGCCGGCCCTGAAGTCTCCGGATTGTCAGAAGAAGGGCGGGATCCGTTATTCCCGGATAACAGGTATAAAAAGCGGCGTTAAGGATTGCATTCGCCGCACGGCCTGTAGCCCTGATCGACGGCTTCCTCGCGGCTGGCGAATTCGACTTTGTTTTTTTCGCTCATCTGGGAAACCGCCCGGCAGCCGGGATAATGGAACTTCATGGACTTTTTGTTTCCGATATACTGAACGCCTTCGGTTCCGGGGAGCGTTCTTTCGGTTCTGACCGGATAAGCGGAGAGGCCTGTCACGCTGTATGCCAGGCCTTCAATCAGTTCTCCGTTAAAAAAGATCCCCTTCTCCATATTTCCGTTTTCGAAATACACGGCTCCTTCGCCGTCGGGAACCCCGTTTTCCCAGACGCCGATGTAATGCCATTTTTCGCCGTCTCTCGGCGTTGAACTCTCAAACAGACCGAAACCGAAAGGGATTTTGCCGCTGTCCACCTGGCCCGTGTATTCGCCGACCCAGTCCAGGAAAACATAATGCATCCTGGAGACGGATTCTGCGGCGCAGACGGCGCAGCAGGTCAGCATCAGGCAGAATGCCGCAAAGACGGCCGTTATTTTTCTCATCGCCGGGTTCACCTCGCTTTCGAGACCCCGAAGGTCCAGTTTTTTCCGTCGCTGGTACCTGTGACGGTACCGAAGAGATCTGTCCGGTAGACGATTACATTTCTTTTTTCCAGATTGCTGAGCGGCCCGGAATGCGGATGGCCGTGCCTGTTTCCTTTTCCGACGCTTATCACGGCGTAACGGGGATCAACGGCTTTCACAAAAGCCTCGCAGGTCGACGTGTTTCCGCCGTGATGGGCCACTTTCAGCACGTCCGCTTTCAGCGGGGCGGCGCTGTTAACCAGATTCATTTCCGCTTCGCCTTCGATATCGGCCGTCAGCAGAGCCGAGGTTTCCCCGTAATCAATCCGCAGAACCAGGGAAAGGTCGTTAGGATTTTCGGAAGCGGTCAGGGTGTTGAGAAAAGTGACCGTCGCATCTCCCAGAGCAAAAGACTCAAGACTCTGAGGCCGGAGCAGAACCAGGCTTTCCTGCCGCAGCCGCGGAAGAATGCTTTCAAACCAGTAAGTCATCGGGACCGCGGGCGAAGAATAAACCGTGCCGACCCGCAGACCGGAGAGGGCGTCCGGCATTCCGAAGAGATGATCATCATGTTCATGCGTGGCGACCACATAGTCCAGTTCTGACAGGCCGGCATTCCGGATACAGGCGTTCACCACCGCGCCGGCTTCGGCCGGCCCCGCATCCACAAGCATACTCGCGCCGCCGCACTGCACAAGAACGGAATCGCCCTGTCCGACGTCTATGAAGTGAAGCGTCAGATCCGCACGGGCCATATGCGGGAGCATCATCAAAGCCAGCAGGGCAAGCAGAAACTTTTTCATCGTGTCATGAACACCCCTGTACCGGAAACGGCCGAAAGTCACGCGGAACGCCGCAGAACACCGCGGAGCCATCATAACATGAATCCGTCCGTTTTGAAAGAGCGGATAAACGAAACGGAAGATCCATCGGGAACGGAAACAGACGGAACACGGTCCGGATCCAGCGGCCTCAGCCGGGAAGTTTCACGGGACCCGAGCCTTCGGGCCTGCCCGGGACCGGACGGCTGAAATTTTCCTTGACTTTTTTTCTGAAAACAGAATACTTAGGATACGGACAAGCCGGAACGCCGTCCCGGACGGAAAGCAGACAGGGGAGCCTGCCCGGCCGCATGATTCCGATTCCGTTTCATGAAAAAAGGAAGAGACGAATGAAAGACAATCAGGTGAAAGTGACCGGCACGTCTGAAATCGCCGCCGCGGTGGAGCTGGCTGAACGGTATGCCGTGTCGGCGGCGAACGACTCCGGGGCGCAGATCTGCCCGCTGGTCTGCGAGGAGCTTCTGCTGCGCCTGCTGAACACGGGATGCCCGGAGATCGGCGTGTCTGTGAAGAAATTTCCGCGCGGATATCTTGAAATCACCGCCGCCGGTGTTCCTGCTGCGCCGGTTTTCCGGTCTTCTGCAGGATAAGCGGGCCCGGATGCGGCAGGAGAACGAGCAGGTGAACGCCGCGGTCAAGGAGATGCCTGAGATGGAAGGCCTGACCCGGGCCCACGGCCTGGACGGAACGGAGTACAGGAATATCCTGACGAAGGTCCGCGGCGCGCGGACACGGTATACAGGATTGAGCACGGAACGCTTCGCCGTTATGAGAATTTCGACCAGGTCGTCCGCGATATGGAAGCGTAAGAGAGGCGGAGATTCACGCCGGAAGGACGCGGGCGCGGATCCCCGGCCGGCGTTCCCCGCGGGGGGCGTACAGCTGCGGGCCGCGGAAGAATTCCGGCTTTCGCGGATTGCCGGGCGGTACGTCCGGAGCGAAAAAGCATCGGCCGGCGCAGACACGCCGGGAAGGAGAAAACAATGAAAATCAGACAGGCAACCGGCAGCGTCCTGATCGTCCTCGCGGCCGCCTTCACGGTTTATCTGTCCGTCGTCATGCTCCGCCGGATCAACGCGGTGGTGCTGAAGGATTCCTATGTGAAGGTATTCCGGTATGAGCTGGCCGC
>ONXY01000002.1 GCA_900321945.1 uncultured Eubacteriales bacterium
GAACTGCGCGAGGATCCGGAGCAGATCGCGAAGGACTGCGCCGAGGAGCTCCGCAGCCAGATCAACTGATCCGCCTGCATTGTCCGGCCGGAGGGGGGATACCCCCTCCGGCTTCTTCGCAGAATCCGCTTTTTATAGGGGCAGCCAGATTCCATGCCCGCGACAAATTCAGAATGGAGTCCGGGAAAATGCAGAACACTTCCGCAAAGCGGCCCTCCCTGCGCCAGGGAGGAAGCTTCCTCAACAATCCGAAGGTCGTTCCCTATGTCTTTGTCGCGCCCTTCGTCGTGTTTTTCCTGTTCGTTTACCTGTATCCGCTGATCATGACCGTCATCATGAGCTTCCAGCAGATCGACGGCCCGAACCACCACGAGTTCATCGGGCTCAAAAACTACCTGAAGCTGAATACGCGCGATTTCCAGATGGCCCTCCGGACGTCCGGCCGGTACGCCCTCTGGGACGTGATCATCCTCACGATCGTCCCGCTTCTGATCGCCTGCGTCCTGCATTCCGGCCTGGTCAAGGGGAAGAGCTTCTTCCGCTCCCTGTTCTTTATCCCTTCCCTGACCTCGATCATCGTGGCCGGCATCGTGTTCCGCCTGGCGTTCGGAACGCTGGAGACCGCCACCGTGAACCGCATGCTGACCTTCTTCGGGCTGCAGCCCGTCAAATGGCTCAGCTATCCCGGCCCGGGAAACTTCGTCCTGATCCTTCTGACGCTCTGGCGCTGGAACGGCGTCAACATCGTGTATTATCTCTCCGGATTGCAGGCCATTCCCGCGGATTATTACGAAGCGGCCGAGATCGACGGCGCCAACAGCATCCAGAGATTCCTCCACGTCACGCTGCCGGGCATCCGGCCGGTGCTGATCTACGTCATCACCATCACCGTTCTCGGCGGATTCAGCATGTTCACCGAATCCGTGGCCCTCTGGCAGCAGAACAACGCCGGCGGCGTCGGCCGCACCATCGTGGGCTACATGTACCTGGTGGGCTTCAAGAAGAATAACCTCGGCCTCGCCTCCGCCGTGGGCCTCGTGCTGCTCGCCCTCGTGCTCGCCGTGAACCTCCTTCAGCTGATCCTGATGGGGTTCTTCAGGAAGGAGGATTGACATGGCCGCGAATCAGAATAAAATTGACGGAAAAAAGAGAAGCGCGCTCAGCGTTCTCGCTACAGCCCTCATGATCCTGGTGGCCGTTTTCGCGATGGTTCCCTTCGCGTTCATGTTCATGAGCTCCCTGAAGCCCGGCACCGAGATGATGCGCTACGGCCTGACCCTGAAGTTCGACCCCGGCATCTCCTCCTTCCAGAACTACGCGGCCCTCAACACCTACCGGGACGGCGTATACTGGCACTGGTACAAATCGAGCGCCGTCATCATGATCCTCCAGACCGGCGTCGGCCTCGTCTTCGGCTCCATCGTGGGCTACGGCCTCGCCATGTACGATTTCAAGGGCAGAAACCTCATCTTCACGCTCGTGCTGGTCGTGATGATGCTCCCCTTCGAGATCCTCCTGCTGCCCATGTATCAGATGATGATCCGGGCCAAACTGATGAACAGCTACCTGGGCGTCATCATTCCCTATCTGGTTCCGCCCTTTATGATTTTCTTCTTCCGGCAGTACTGCCTCGGCATCCCCCGGGAGCTGATGGAGGCGGGGCGGATCGACGGCTGTTCCGATTACGGCATCTTCCTGCGCATCATGGTTCCGATCCTGATCCCCGCCTTCGGCGCCATGACCATCCTCTCCTGCATGAACAGCTGGAACAACCTGCTGTGGCCGATGATCATCCTGCAGAGCGAGAAGATGCACACCATCCCGATCGGCATGGGCACGACGATCACCCCCTACGGAAACGCCTACGACGTCCTGATGCCCGGCGCGGTCATGGCGGTCGTGCCGATCGTCGTCATCTATCTCTTCTGCCAGAAGACCTTCATCGCGGGCATGACCGCCGGAAGCGTGAAAGGATAATGCCATGAAAAAAGCAAGCGTGATCCTGGACCGGGATTATGAAATCAGCCGCGTCGACGAGCGGATATACGGTTCCTTCATCGAACACCTGGGCCGCGCGGTCTACGGCGGCATCTACGAGCCCGGGCATCCGGAGGCGGACGGGCTGGGCTTCCGGAAGGACGTCCTTTCGGCCGTCCGGCGGCTCGGCGTGCCGCTCGTGCGCTATCCGGGCGGGAACTTCGTCTCCGGCTTCCGCTGGGAGGACAGCGTCGGCCCGCGGGAGAGCCGTCCCCGGCGCCTCGATCTCGCGTGGTTCACGACGGAGACGAACGAAGTCGGCCTGCACGAGTTCGCCGAGTGGGCGAAGAAGGCGGGCTCGGAGATGATGTACGCAATCAACCTCGGCACGCGCGGCCCGGAAAACGCCCGGGACATCGTGGAATACGCGAACCATCCGGGCGGGAGCCGGC
>ONXY01000495.1 GCA_900321945.1 uncultured Eubacteriales bacterium
TCGCCATGGAGCAGGGACTGCGCTTCGCTATCCGCGAAGGCGGCCGTACCGTGGGTTCCGGCGTTGTGGCCAAGATCATCGAATAATTCCCTGTTTCTCCCGGAACGCTCCCCGCAGCGGGAGCGTTCCTTTTATGATATCAGGAGGTAAAGAACATGTTTACATACCGTACGAGGGGCACATGCTCCACGTCCATGGATCTGGAGATCCGGGACGGCGTGATCACCCACTGCGTAATTCACGACGGATGCCGGGGAAACACCCAGGGTCTGGCACGGATGGTGATCGGCCAGAACGCGGAGGAAGTCGCCGCGAAGCTGGAAGGAATCCAGTGCCGGGGGGGCACTTCCTGCCCCGATCAGCTGGCGAAGGCGATCCGCGCCTACCGGGAGTAAACAGTTTCCGGAGGCAGCCGACTGCCGCTTCCGTATGGAAAGGAGCTACCATTTGACAGACCAGATTCCCACACGTTTCGAGGACATGGATCTCTCCGGGGAGATCCTGAAGGCCGTGCAGGCCATGGGCTTTACGGAACCCTCCACTGTGCAGTCCAAAACCATACCCCTGATGATGGAGGGAAACGACATCAACGCCATTGCGCCGACCGGTACCGGAAAAACCTGCGCTTTCGGCATCCCCATGCTGGAGTACGTCCAGCTGAAGGACAGCCGGGTGCAGGAGGTGGTGCTGGCGCCGACCCGGGAACTTGCGCTTCAGATCGGCGAGGAGCTGACGCAGCTGGCCCGGTTCATCAAGGGCGTCCGGATTGCCGTGCTCTACGGCGGGCAGAGCATATCCAAGCAGATCACCCAGCTGAAGAGGAATCCCCAGATCATCATCGCCACGCCGGGCCGGATGCTGGACCATATGCAGCGCCGGAACATTTCGCTGGACGCCGTGCATACCATGGTGCTGGACGAAGCGGACGAGATGCTGAACATGGGCTTCGTCAAGGACGTAACGAAGATCATTGAGGCCACGCCTCCGGACCGCCAGCTGGTGCTGTTTTCCGCCACGACAAACCAGGACGTGCTGACCATCGCCTGGAAGTATCAGCACGATCCGGTGGAGGTTACGGTGGAAGCCACGAAGGAGGACCGGCCTCAGATTACCCAGTATGTTATCTCGACGGAACAGAACGACAAGACCGACAACCTGCTGTATCTGCTGGACGCGGACGAGTTCGGCCGGATCATGATCTTCTGCAACACGAAGTTCATGACGGACAAGCTGACCAGCCGCCTGCAGAAGGAAGGGTACGACGCCCGGTGCCTCCACGGGGACATTCCTCAGGTGAAGCGCAACATAGTCATGAACGACTTCAAACGGGGCAAGTTCCCGATTCTGGTTTCGACGGACGTGGCCGCGCGGGGCATCGACGTGGACGACGTGGAGGCCGTGATCAACTACGACCTGCCGAACGAGAACGAATACTATCTGCACCGCATCGGACGGACGGGACGGGCGCACAAGCACGGCGTATCCTTCTCCCTGGTCACCTTCCGGGAGAGTGTCCGGATGGACGAGATCCTGAAGTATATGCTGACCCACCCCACGCCCCTGCATTTTGAGGACGGCGTTCTGAAGAACGAAGACGGCGAACCTTTCTTCGCGCATATCTGATCCGCGGAAGGGAAGAAGACGCCGAAAGAAAAGAGACGGGATATTCCCGCCTCTTTTCCTTTTTACGGCGCGGCTCCGGAACTCTTCCGCTTTTCCGGGGAATAAAAAAACCTCCCCGAAACGGGGAGGATGCGTTTGTGCTTACATTCCGCGGCGGGCGGCGAAGCATTCGCTGCAGTAGACCGGACGATCTTCTTTCGGCTCGAAGGGAACCTGAGTGGCTTTCCCACACTCGGCACAGATCGCGTCATACATCACGCGCGGAGCGCCGGCAGCGGGGCGGTTGGCCTTGCGGGCCTGACGGCAGGCCTTGCAGCGGGTGGGCTCGTTCTGGAAGCCCTTCTCGGCATAAAATTCCTGTTCGCCCGCAGTGAACACAAATTCCTGCCCACAGTCTTTGCATACCAGCGTTTTGTCTTCGTACATGGTTAGGCATCCCCCAAAATAAAGAATAGGTGAATCTTCGGCTGACCTGGTTTTTGACCCCACACACGCCATCTGGAAGGTAGCTCTGCGCCGCTGCGCCCTCACGCGCTTCTCTCGGACTCGCGCCCGGATGGACTTACATCTAGACCGCACCATGCTCCCCGCCGCTTTGGGCGGATTACGTGGACCGTTTCGCCTGCGACTGGCATCGGCTTTCAA
>ONXY01000048.1 GCA_900321945.1 uncultured Eubacteriales bacterium
GGCACGTTCAGCGTCAGATCGAACACGTTGCCCTCGGCCAGCTCCTTGATGCCGCTCCCCAGGAAGCTGACGCACATTACGGCCATCAGGATCGAGGTGGCGGTGAAAAAGACCCTGATGGGCAGCCTGACGGACAGCTTCGTGATTTCCAGATACACAAACACAAGCAGCACGCAGCCCGCCGCGAAGCCGGTCCATACCATACCGGGATTGCCCTCGCTGAGCATGGGCTGGTAGAACAGCACGACCTCCGCTCCTTCCCTGAACACGGAAAGGAACGCGGTAAAGGCCAGCGCGAAAGCGCTCCCCTGCTCCACCGAGCTCTGTACCTTCCCGTCGATGTACCGGCTCCAGGACGCGGCCTCCGCCTTGGAGATCATCCAGTTGCTGACGTAGAACAGCACGCATACCGCGATCAGGGCCGTGATACCCTCAATCACTTCCTGCGCCAGTCCGGCGCCGACAAAAGCGCTCTTGGCCCAGGCCAGAACGGCGGCCGCCGCGAAGCTGGCGGCCACGCCGCAGGCCGCGCCGATATACACGTTTTTCAGGCTCTTTCCGTTGCCGCTCTTTGTCAGGTAGGCGATGATGGCGGCGATCACCAGGATGGCCTCCAGTCCTTCGCGGACGATGATGCCGAAAGCGCCGAGGAATGTGAGAAGCCGCGGATCGCTTCGTGTTTCTTCCTGAGGTTCGGCCGCCGCGTCTTCTGCTTCAGCCGCCGCGGCGGCTTTCGCTTCCGATTCCTTGTCGTCCAGCCTTCTCGCCTGCTTCAGCACCAGGTTTTTCGCTCCGTCGGTTGTGGTGCGGTATTTGTTTTTCTGATACTTTACCGCGCCGCTGGCAATCAGGCCGCGCAGGTCGGAAAAGTACCCGTCCGTTTTCTGCCTGTCTTCAAGGGAAAGACCGGCGTAAATCGCGTGGCTCAGGCCGGATTCTTCATACACGGAGTAGTAGGCTGTGTTCAGGTTGTCCAGAGCCGCTTCAAAATCCCTGTCGAGATAGCCCATGTAGGCCGTATCCAGCAGTTCCTTGACAAGAACGGCCGCCTCATACCAGCTGGCGTACTTCGCGGCCGCGTTCGGGTCGGCGGAGTATTCGGGATAGGGATCCGCGGACGTCAGTTCGCCTTTTTTATAGTACTTTGTCTCGCTCTGCGCGCCGCCCTGCAGGGCCGCCAGTCTGTTGCCGTCCTCCCGAATCATGGCCTTCAGCTTCGCCAGCGCGGACCGCACGGACACGATGGTTTCATGATCGCCGTTTTCTTTTTTCACCGCGGCCTTGCAGGCGGAAAACTGCATTTCCACCGCGTTCTTCCGGTTTCCGGAAATATAGCTCATGGTCTGCCGTTCAAAACCGGTCGTTTCATAGACCCGGAAATACGCGTTGCTCACATTGTCGTAAGCCGCTTTCGCGTCGCCGTCCAGATACGCTTCAAAAGCCGCGTCCAGAAATCTGTCAATCTCGTCCGCCGCGTCGGCCCAGCGGGTGGACGCGCCGTCCTCCGCCTCCGCGAAGCAGGCGGACAGCAGAACGGCTGTCAGAAGCACGAAGCACAGAAGCCTCTCCGTCACTCTTTTTCCCATAACCGTGGACTTCCTTTCCGTCCGGGCAGGCCCGCGCCCGTCAGGGCTGAAGAGCGGGCCCGCTCTCATCAGGCATTTCTGATCCGGCAGTAATATTAGCATAAACTAACTTATTTCGCTATTCTGATATTGACAGTTTTTTGCCTGATATTGACTAATTTTATAAAACAGTTGGCAACAATGTTAGAAAATGCTAATATATTTTTGTAAGATAAGACTAACTCATGTGAAAGAGGTTCCCGGAATGACGGAAGAAAGAATGAACCGCCCCGCGTCCCGCGCGGGGCATTCGGGAAAACGGCTGGTATCCGCCGCGGAAGATTATCTCAGTCTGCACAGCGGCGATAAGTTCTCTCTGCGTGAAGTCGCGGACGTCCTGCATGTCAACGGCAGTTATCTGCTGCGCGTTTATAAAGCGCATACGGGTCATACCCTGCTCTGGTATCATTCCAGTATCCGGTGTGAAAAAGCCAAAAAGCTGCTGGTGGAAAGCGAGCTGAGCATTTCGGAAATAGGCGGCGCGGTAGGGTTTGTTTCATCCGCGCATTTTTCCCGTATATTCAGAAAAATGACGGGGATGACCCCGTCGGCTTATCGGCTGGAATATCAGACGGAAAACGCGGAGGTGGACTGATGGAAAACAGAGGAACGCCTGAACGCTATCTGCATACAATCCTGATGCTTGGAAAAAAATACTGCTGCGTCCGTTCGGTCGATGTGGCGCACTGTCTGAAGCGCTCCAAGCCGTCCGTCAGCGCCGCGGTCAGCCGGCTGGTCGGTTCGGGCCTGCTGCGGGTGGAAGAGGACGGCAATCTGCTTCTGACGGAACAGGGTATGAACTACATGCGGGATTACCTGGAGCGAAGCCGCTGTTTTCAGCGGCTGCTCCTGAACGCCGGCGTCTCTCCGGATGCCGCCGAAACGGAGGCGTTCTCTATGGCCCTCGCCGTCCGGCCCGAAACCTTCGAGGCGCTGAAAAAATATCTCGCCATGCCGTGAAATCCGCGCGCCCCTGACGCGGCGCGCTTTATTCTGTTATCCCAGCGCCACGTCCAGCGCCATCATCACGCTGAATCCGACGGCGAAGAACACGACCCCGATGTTTGAGTGCCGGCCGGCGGACATTTCCGGAATCAGTTCTTCCACCACCACGTACAGCATGGCGCCGGCGGCAAAAGACAGAAGATACGGCATGGCCGGAACCACCAGTCCGGCAATCAGCACCGTGGCCGCGCCGAAAACCGGCTCCACCGCGCCTGACAGGACGCCCAGGCAGAAGGACCTTTTCCGGCTTTTTCCCTCCGCGTACAGCGGCATGGAAATGATGGCTCCCTCCGGAAAATTCTGAATTGCGATGCCCAGGGCCAGCGCCAGCGCGCCGCCGGCGGTAATCAGACCCGGGCCGTTCCGCAGTCCCGCGTATACAACGCCGACCGCCATGCCCTCCGGGATGTTGTGAAGGGTCACCGCCAGTACCATCATGGCAAGGCGGGTCAGATGGCTTTTCGGGCCTTCCGTCTGATTGACGCTGCGGTGCAGATGAGGAATAACGTGATCCAGCAGCAGCAGAAACAGGATACCGAGCCAGAAGCCGATAAACGCGGGAAGGAACGCGAACCGTCCCATCGGTGAGGACTGTTCGATCGCCGGCACGATCAGGCTCCAGACGGAAGCCGCCGTCATCACGCCGGCCGCGAAGCCGGTCATCGCCCGCTGAACGCCCGCCTTCAGGTTTTTCCTCAGAATGAAAACGCAGGCCGCGCCGGCGGTTGTCCCCGCAAAGGGGATCAGCAGTCCTGTCATAATCTCGGAAATCATTCATCCGCCCTCACTTTACGCGCTGAAATACGGCGGTGCCTTCCGCACCGGAACCTTCGCTTTTGCGTACGTTTCGGCCGGTCGTTTCCGAAGACCGGCGTTTCAGGCCGTCTCCGAAAGCCGTCAGTTTGAGACGATTATTGAGTTAGTCATCTCAAACATCTGTATTATATCCAATTATCCGCTGAAATCAAGAGGAAATGTGTTTTTGCCTCTTCGCCGCTTTCCGCGCTTCGTTCTCCCCGCCGCTCCGCCCGTGAAAACGCGGCCGTTCTCAAAAGCGAAGGGTCTTCTGCCTCTGTCCGGCTTTTCCCTGTTGACAAAACCGGAGGTTTTTTTTTATTGTAGATGTATGCGGTCCGCGGGGAAAACGGAAGGAAACGGAACCGGCGCCGGAACGGACGGGCTCCGGCACACCGATGCCGGGAATCGTATGTTTCTCTCCTCAAAGCCTGCTTTGAGGAAACGGCCCGCAGGGCACGGCCTGTCCGAAGACGCCCTGTTTCCGCCGCGGCTCCCGAGCGAAGCCGGGAACGGGCCTGCCGCCGCGCCGCGCGAAAACGAATTTGGAGGATTACAGGATGAAGGTTGCAGTCAGATACTATACAAAGACGGGGAATACAAAGCGTCTTGCGGAAGCCGTTGCGAAAGCCGTCGGCGTTGAAGCGCTCCCGATCGCCACGCCCGTCGCGGAGCCGGTGGATATTCTGTTTCTCGGCAATTCCTATTATGCTTTCAGCATCGACCCGGAAGTGAGGGCGTTCATCCGCTCTCTGGATAAGAGCAAAGTGGGCCGGATCGTCAACTTCGGATCCGCCGCGATGCTGAATTCCACCTATAAAAAGGTAAAGGCCGAAGCGGACAGAGTCGGGATTCCGATGGACGAACGGGAGTTTCACTGCAGGGGTGAGTTCAAAGGCGTTCACAGGGGAAGGCCGAATGACGAGGATCTGAGAGCGGCCGCGGAATTCGCCGGAAAAATCGTGGGATAATCGGGCGCCGCGAACGGCGGCCGCTCCGGTTTTCTTCCGGGGGAATCAAGCGGCCCGAGGAATCCGGATAAACGCACTGAACGCGAAGGAAAACGGGAGGAAGCCGCTCATGAAAACGCTGTATCTGGAATGCGGGATGGGCGCCGCGGGGGATATGCTGACGGCCGCCCTGCTGGAACTGGTCGAAGACAGGCAGGCGTTTGTCGACCGGGTGAACGCTCTGGGGCTTCCCGGCGTGCGCGTCGAAGCCGAGCCTGCGGTCCGGTGCGGAATCACGGGAACGCATATGAAAGTGACGGTAAACGGCGAAGAAGAGGAATCTCAGGA
>ONXY01000501.1 GCA_900321945.1 uncultured Eubacteriales bacterium
GCTGGCGGGATAGACGGAGGCGGAGGACTGATCCTGCACCGGATAGAGCATCTGGGAGGAGGTCCGGTCCGCGGCCTCGGCCTCGATCCGGACGCACACGTTCTCCGCTCCTCCGGTCAGGGAGGAGACGGTCTCCGCGTAGGGGAGGGGTCGGGGATCGTTGCGGAAAACGAGCCGCCGGATCAGCATCGGCTCCTTCAGGGAGAGCGCGGTCAGGGTGTGCGTTCCCTTTTCCAGCCAGAAGCTCAGGGGCTCCGTGATATATCCGTTGCTGTCATAGACGGGGGTGTCCACCCACTCCGGCACTTCCGCCGGGGAGGGCTTCAGGTCGTTGCCCTGGTTGTCCTTCCGCCAGCGGACGGTGAGGACGCCGTTTTCATCCGTGACGCGCTCCGTGCCGGGGTGCGTGTCGTTGCGCCAGACGCGCTGGAAAGCGACGAGGGAAAGCTCCCGGTAGGGCAGCTGCCCGTCCAGGAAAAAGGCCCGCTGGATCTCGGCGTTCTTCCCCTCACAGGGGTAATAGCAGACGTGGAGGTCGTACCAGCCGGCTTCCTCCACCTCGAACTCCCACTCGGCGAGGGCTTCCTCGCCGGTCAGCAGGGAATCCCCCGGCATGCCTTCGTAACCGTTTATCACGGTCATCTCAGCCGCCTGATCCTCATAGCGCGCGGCGGAGGCACCCTCGATCACGATCTCCGCGGAAGGCCTGAGATCGGGGCGCCCTTCCCTGCATTCGGCCCAGGACAGGATGCTTTTATCCACAGAATAGGTGCTTACCAGCGTTTCATACTCCGGAACGGACAGCTCCGTTACGGCCGCCGCGGAAGAGACCGCGCCGAGAAGCAGCAGCGCCAGCAGCAGCCCGAGTTTGTTCTTCATGTTCTTCCGCTCCTGTCTGTTATGACGGTCCCGCAGGCCCGCCGTCAGTTCGTTCCCTTCAGGTCCGGGATATCCGCCCGCGTGACGGCCCGTTCGTCGCCGTACATCTTCCGCAGCATGGCGACTTCGGTATACCGCTCGCTGGGACGGTTGAATTTCGCGCTTTTGAGGACGAAGTCGCCGCCCCAGGTGCAGTAGCTGCCCCAGACGGTGCCGTCCCGGAAGACCAGGTCCGGATCCGGAACGCAGCCGTTCTCCGAAAGGATGATCATTTTCCGGCTTTCCGTATAATCCAGACAGTCCATGAATACGGGGCTCTGGGAGGAGTAGACCCGTTCACCCGGATAGATATCCTCCCCGATGATGTCCACGGTGGCGTCGCCCGGATACCAGGCTTTGTCCTGGCCGTTCCAGATCCAGATCAGGTTGTTCAGCCCGTGAACATTGGTCAGCCGGTCGTAAAGCAGGTTCCACAGCCGCAGATAAGGCTCCGGGCCGGAGGCTCCCCACCAGAACCAGCCGCCGGAGGCCTCGTGCAGGGGCCGCCAGAGGACGGGAACGCCCGCGTCGCGCAGGATCGCGAGCTGCTCCGCGACGGCGTCGATATCCCGGATCAGGAGCGCGTAGCCGGCTTCATCCTCCCCGTCCATCACCTTTTTCAGGTTGAAGGTGGTGTACTCCGTGTAGAAACCGGAATACCACCTTTCCGCCTGCAGGTAGGGGGAGGGCGCGTTCCAGTGCCAGCAGAAGGCGACGATGCCGCCCTTGTCCCAGTATTCCAGGGCGTGGTCCACCGCCTTGCCGGCGCCGCCGTGCTCCACGCGGGAAGGGGTATAGTCGATCATGTCCAGGCCGAGGATGGCGGGATAGGAACCGCCCGTTGCCCGCCAGACCGCCTGGTTTTCCAGCCCGTACATCCCGCCGTCGCAGAACTGGCCGGTGATGATCTTTTTTCCGTAGCATTCACAGAGCCAGCGGAAAAGATTCCGCGCCTCCGGGGACGGATCCGGGACCGAGAGGACCGGGTCGATCCGGTAGAGGCCTTCGGGCAGCGGGTCCGAGGGGACGAGCTCAGCGGCGTCCGCGCGGATCCAGCCCCAGCCGGTGCCGAGGGAAAGACTGTGCTCCCCGGCGGTGAAGAAAACGTGCCGGAGCACGGAGGGCCGGAAGCTCTTGTCGTCACAGGCCGCCTGGCCGATGCTTACGCCGTCCAGCAGCACGGGGTTTTCCTTATGCCCGCCGTCCAGGCTGGCCAGGATCAGCCGGATATCGTAGAAGCCTTCCGCCTCCA
>ONXY01000128.1 GCA_900321945.1 uncultured Eubacteriales bacterium
GACGTCGTAGTTCTCCAGGAACACGACCTGCAGCATCTTCCGGGCTCTGGGATGGGATTCGATCAGCCTGCTCAGGGCGCAGATCATGCGGATGATCTGCTTGGCCCGGTAGTAACCGGGGCTTGCCTTTGCGCCGAAGATGAACACTCTGGGCTCCATGACGAACTTCTCGTCGTTCACAATGCGGTTGTACAGCACCAGAATGTGCAGCGCGTTCAGCATCTGCCTCTTGTACTCGTGCAGCCGCTTGGCCTGGACGTCGAAGATGAAGTCCGGATTCACCACCGCGTTCTGGCGTTCCTTCAGCATGGCCGCCAGACGCTCCTTGTTCCGGTGCTTGATCTGATCGAACTTTTCCTGGAATGCCGCGTCGTCCGCGAACGGCAGCAGATCACTCAGAAGCTGCGGTTCCCGGACCCACTTGTCTCCGATGCTTTCGTTGATCAGAGCGGTAAGCTCGGGATTGCAGCTCATGAGCCAGCGGCGGTGGGTAATGCCGTTGGTGACAGCGGAGAACTTCTCGGGCATGACCTTGTAGTAATCCCGGAAGGTGTCGTTCTTCAGAATCTCGCCGTGCAGCCGGCTGACCCCGTTCACGCTGTAGCTCATGGCCACGCACATATTCGCCATATGCACGTTGTCGTAGCTGACGATCGCCATGTTGGCGATACGGTCCCAGTCTCCCGGGAAAGCGTTCCACAGCCGTTCGCAGAGACGCCGGTTTATTTCGCAGATGATCTGATAGCACCGGGGCAGCAGGTTCTCCACCATGTGCACCGGCCACTTCTCCAGAGCTTCCGCCATGATGGTATGGTTGGTGTAGGCGACTGTCTTCTGGACGATGGCGCTGGCTTCATCCCATCCGAGTCCCTCTTCGTCCATCAGAATCCGCATCAGTTCCGGAATGGCCATGCCGGGATGGGTGTCGTTGATATGGATCACCACTTTTTCCGGCAGCAGCGAGAAATCGTTTCCGAAATTCTTTTTAAACTGCTTAATGATGTACTGCAGGCTGGCGCTGACGAAGAAATAATGCTGCTTCAGCCGGAGCATCTTGCCCTCGTAATGCCGGTCCTCCGGATACAGAACCTTACTGATGGTTTCCGCCAGTTCGATTTCCTCGCTGGCCTGCACATACCGGCCCTCCCCGAAGCTGTTCAGGTCGATCTTCTTCGGGCTGCGGGCGCTCCACATGCGCAGCGGGTTGACCGTGGAGGTGTCGTATCCCACGATGGGCATATCGTAGGGCACAGCTTCCACCGTATAATAGTCGCGGGTGACATACCGCTTTTCTCCGTTGATCTCCATCTCCTCAACGTGACCGCCGAAGTGGATTTCACAGGTATCCTGCATGACGGCGCTTTCCCAGGCGTTGCCGTTGTCCAGCCAGCTGTCCGGAAGCTCCACCTGCTGCCCGTCCACGATCTTCTGGCGGAACAGGCCGTACTCGTACCGGATGGTGCAGCCCATGGCCGGCAGATCCAGGCTGCTGAGGCTGTCCATGAAGCAGGCCGCCAGCCGCCCGAGGCCGCCGTTGCCCAGACCGGGTTCCGGCTCTTCCTTCAGAACGTCCTGAATATCGATGCCCAGTTCCTTCAGGGCTTCCGTATATTCCCTGCTGCTGACCAGATTCAGCATGTTCGTGTACATGCTGCGGCCCATCAGGAACTCCACGCTCAGATAATAAAGGCGCTTTTTCCGGGTCTTCTTCCATTCCTCCCGGCTCAGCATGTATTTCTGCATGATCTGATCCCGAACCGTGGAGGCGACGGCCCTGTAAATCTGCTGCTTCGTCGCTTCCTCAATGGTCAGCCCGTTGTAGCGCTGCACTTTTCCTACGATGGATTTTTTGATGGATTCCTTGTCAAATTTCGTGGTTGGCATCTGGTTCTCCTTTCCCTTGCCCTTTCGAAAGGGGTGAAAAACCCCTAAAATTCAGTATAACGCAAAATCGGACGTCTGACAAGCTTTCCGCCGGAAAAACCGTATGGCTGCAGCCGGAAAACCGTCTGTCGGATCTTTTCGGACATAAATCCCTGTTCAGCGCGCATCCGTTCGGTCCGTGTGCTCCCGGAACCATGCGGCGGCTTTTTCCCGGTCCCTCCGGATCTGTTCAGCCAGTTCTCCGGCGCAGGAAAACCGGATCTCGCCCCGGAGCCGTGTCAGAATCTCCGCGCGGACCTCTTTCCCGTACAGATCCGGGTTCGCGTCCATCGTATGAACCTCCACGGTGACCTTTCCGGAAGGGATCGTAGGCTGAATTCCGATATTCACCACCGCGTTCCATGCCTCCCGCCCGCTGATCAGGCGGCAGACGTATACGCCGAAAGCGGGCAGCTGTTTTTTCTCTTCATACTGGATGTTCGCGGTGGGGAAACCGATGCGGGAACCCTGATGTTTTCCGTCCACGACCGGTCCCGTGATTCTGTAGGGATACCCCAGCATCTCCCGTGCGCCGTCCGCGTCGCCCCGAATCAGCTTCTGCCGGACGGCCGTGGAGGAAATCACCTCGCCCGCCGCCGTTTTTACGGACGGAACGATCAGCGCGCGGTATCCCGCGCGCGTGCCTTCCGACTGCAGGAGCCCGGCGTTTCCGCGGCCCCCCCGGCCGAAGGTGTAATTCCATCCCGCAACCACGGCGCTCAGGCCGCACTCCCGCCGCAGGAGCCGCAGAAACGCCTCCGGCTCCGTTTCCGCCGTTTCCCGGGAGAACGGAATCACGCGGAGTTCGTCCGCTCCGTACTGCTCCATCAGCTCCGCCTGTTCCTCCGCCGTGGTCAGACGGGAAGGCGCGCGGTCCGGGCTGAGTATTTCCAGCGGATGGCGGTCGAACGTGCAGACTCTGAGCAGCGCGCCGGATTCCTCCGCAAGCTTCTTTCCGATCCGGATCAGTTCCTGATGACCCCGGTGTACGCCGTCGAAGGTGCCCAGTGCCAGCACCCGCGGCCCGGCCGTTTCCGTCGTTCTGATGATTTTCATGCCTTCCCGTCCTCCGGCGGAATCTGCACCCGCCAGAACAGTGTGTCTTCTCTCCGCTCCGCGATACCCCAGAACGCGTCTTTCAGATAAACGCGGGTAACTCCGTTCTCGTCCGGCGGAGCGCCGTCCATCCGGTTCAGCGGAAGCGGCGCTCCGGAAACGACGC
>ONXY01000253.1 GCA_900321945.1 uncultured Eubacteriales bacterium
GAGGGGCAGGGGATCCTGTACCAGGACCATGTGGTGATCCAGGTTTACATCAACGGGGAATACTACGGGCACTACAACCTGCGGGAAAAGATCAACAAGTATTTCATCGCGCAGTACGAGGGCGTTGAAAACCAGGAGGACATCGACCGGATCGACATTCTGGCCCGGACGGGGACGGACGAGTTTCTGCAGAACGGGGACAACGCGGACTGGCTGGCGCTCTGCGATTTCTGCAGAAAGAAGGACCTGAACGATCCGGAAAACCTGCGGTACGTGGAAGAGCGGCTGGACATCGAATCCCTGTTCACCCACGCGGCCTTCGAGATCATCCTGGGCAACGTGGACTTCACGAACGTCCGGATCTACCGGGTGCCGGGCGGGAAGTGGAGAATGCTGCTGTTCGACGTGGAGGCCTGCTGGCGCGGGCTGGACAAAACGCCCGTCGAGTACTACATCAAGCCGCTGAGCGCGAAGATCCAGGGCTTCCGCCACGAGCCGCTGAACGCGCTGCTGAAGGTGCCGGCGTACAGGGACAGATTCCTGCGGAGAACCGCGGAGCTGCTGGAAACGGTCTTCAGATGGGACAACACGGAGGCAAAGTTCGACGCGGTCATCTCCGAGCTGGAGCCCATTCTTCCGAGGCATATCGCCCGGTGGAAGAACATGAAGCTGACCAACTGGAAGAAGAATATCCGCGCGACGAAATACTACGCCCGGGTGCGGCCGAAGAAGATACCGGAGCTGCTGGGGAAGGCCATGAAGCTGACGAAAGCGGAGACGGAGGAATATTTCGGCCGCGCGCTGGCGGCGCTTGAGGAAACCAATACCGTCCGAAAGACGGAGGGAGCGGAATGAGCCTGAAATACAGATGCCTGGTGCTGGACCACGACGACACGGTGGTGAATTCCACGGCCACGGTCCACTATCCGTGCTTCGTGGAATACATGGAGAAATTCCGGCCGCAGGTAAAGCTGACGCTGGAGGAATACTTCCGGTACAACTTCCATCCCGGCGTGATCCCCCTGTTCACGGAGATCTGCGGCATGAGCACGGAGGAGATGGAGGACGAGGAACGGTACTGGAAGGAGTACGTGAAGCACCACGTTCCCGAAGCGTATCCGGGGATCCGGGAGATTCTGGAGGAGCAGCGGAAGCGGGGCGGGCTGATCACGGTGGTGAGCCATTCCTTCTCCGAGCATATTCTGCGGGACTACCGGGAGAACGGACTGCCGGAGCCGGATCTGGTGTTCGGATGGGAATACCCGGACGAGCAGAGAAAGCCGCGGCCCTGGGCGCTGTACCGGATCATGGAAAAGTTCGGCCTGCGGCCGGAGGAGATGCTGGTGGTCGACGATCTGAAGCCGGGGTACGATATGGCCCGCGCGGCGGGCGTGCCCTTCGCGGCGGCGGGATGGGCGAACGATATTCCGGAGATCGTCGCGTTCATGCGCGCGAACAGCCCGCTGTACTTCAAAACGACGGAAGAGCTGGGCGCCTTTCTCTTCCCCGCGGACGAAGCCGGAAAAAGCTGACGGAACCGGGGCCTTTTTCCGCCATTTCCGCCGGGAATGCCCAAAAAACAAGGAATTTTCGGAAAACGCTTGACAGAAGGCAGGAATGGGATATACTGGTAAAGCAAAAATCAACCAAGGAGGTTTGTGTGATGAACAAAGGTGAACTGGTAGCCGCTCTGGCCGCGAAGACCGAGCTGAGCAAGAAGGATTCCGAGGCCGCTCTGAACGCGCTGGTCGACGTGATCGGCGATACCATCGCCAAGGGCGAGAAGGTTCAGCTGATCGGTTTCGGTACTTTTGAGAGCAAGGCCCGCCCCGCCCGCACCGCCCGCAATCCGCGGACCGGCGAGGAAGTCAAGATTGCCGCGTCCAAGGCTCCCGCTTTCAAGGCCGGAAAAGCCCTGAAGGACAAGGTCAACAAGTAATCACACTTGGTAAAAAACCGCAGCCACGCGCTGCGGTTTTTTTATGGAAAAACTGCCCCTTCCGGAACGGGGGCGGATGTGGTATGATACGGGAAAGAAACGGAAACGGGACGGAGGGTGCGTCGATGAGTCAGTCGGATGTATTCCGGGGCGTGATGGCGGAGTACGAAGAGGCGGTCCGGGACGTTCAGAAGAACAGGAAGCTGTTCGACGGCGTGATGGGGCTGGGCAACCATCCCGGGAACGCGCCCTGCCACGACGCGCTGGACAAAAAGGTCGAAACCCTCTGCCGGGAGGCGGCGGGACCGGAGAATTCCGCGGAACGGGAGACGCTGATCAGGGAGATCTGCCAGGCCGCGCTGGACTGGAAGGGACCCGAGTACGCCCGCCTGATGCTCGTCGCGGTTCAGCGGCACACGCTGGGGCTGATTCCGGAGCTGGAGCCGGAAGAAAGGGAGAGGCTCGCCGCCTGGTATCAGAAGGCCTATCCCCGATGGAACCGCCTTCCGGTGCAGAGTCAGGTCCTTTCCGCGCTGAAAAAGGGACGCTGAGAAGGTCCGGCCGCGAAGCCGGAACCCGTATCCGGCATATAGGTTTTTTCCATCGGACAGCCGCGCTTTTCCTCCTCCGGGATGGAAAGCGCTTTCTTTTTCTCAAATATTGCGATCGGCGCGCGAACATGTAAAAAACCGGAGATTCTATTGACAAAATGACCGTCCTGTGATAGTATCCACGGCAGAAAAAGGCATACGTCCGTATGCCCAAAAATAAAAAAGGAGTGAAAGACCCAATGAAGAAGATTCTTGCTCTGGTACTCGCTCTGGCGCTGTGCATCAGCTGTGCCTCCGCTCTGGCCGAAAAGGTTGGCGTGTCCATGCCCACCAAGGACCTGCAGCGCTGGAATCAGGACGGCGACAACATGAAAACCCTGCTTGAAGCCGAAGGCTATGAAGTTGACCTGCAGTACGCCGGCAACGTCGAACAGGAACAGCTGAACCAGATCACCAACATGATCAACAGCGGCTGCTCCGTCGTGGTTATCGCCGCCGTTACCGGCGACTCCCTGGGCGCCGCCCTGGATCTGGCCAAGGAAAAGGGCGTCAAGGTTATCGCCTATGACCGCCTGCTGATGGCCTCCGACGCGGTTGACTACTATGCCACCTTCGACAACTACATGGTCGGTACCGTGCAGGGCACCTATATCAAGGACGCTCTGGATCTGGACAACGCCGAAGGCCCGTTCGTGCTGGAAATCACCGCCGGCGATCCCGGTGACAACAATGCCTTCTACTTCTACGGCGGCGCGATGGACGTCCTGAAGCCCTACATCGAAGCCGGCAAGCTGGTTGTGAAGTCCGGCCAGATCGAGTTCAACGATGTTGCCACCCCCAGCTGGAAGACCGAGACTGCGCAGACCCGCGCGGACAGCATCCTGTCTTCCTTCTATGCCGACGGCTCCAAGATCGACGCCTGGCTGTGCTCCAACGACTCCACCGCCCTGGGCGTGACCAACGCTCTGGCTGACAAGTACGACAACGACTATCCGATCATCACCGGTCAGGACTGCGACGTTTCCAACACCAACAACATGATCGACGGCAAGCAGAGCATGTCCGTGTTCAA
>ONXY01000348.1 GCA_900321945.1 uncultured Eubacteriales bacterium
GGAGGATCTGGCAGTGGCCGGATACAACAACAGCCCGCTGTGCCTGTGCTGCGAGCCGGAGATCACAAGCGTGGAGAACCGGCTGGATGCCCTCTGCGCGCGGATTACGGAAATGATGACGGAAGCGCTTGAGGGCGGGGAGCCGGAGAACCGCGCGGTGTTCGAGGGAAGCCTGGCCGTCCGGCGCAGCACCCGCCGGGAAGGGAACGCCTGAGGAGGACCTTCGCGCGGGGAAGACGCGGCCCGGTCCGCCGGGCGGAAGAGTACAGCGAAAAAACATAGCCAAGCGGCAAAAGATGGAGTATAATCAGATCAGAATACAGGAAAGGGAGCGAGGAACCATGCAGGAAATCAAGATCACCAGGACCACCACGCCGAAGCAGAAGCCCCAGGACGAGTCAGCTCTGGGTTTCGGACGGATTTTTACCGATCATATGTTCCTGATGAACTATGAGGAGGGAAAGGGCTGGTTCAATCCCCGCGTGGTGCCTTACGGAGCCTTTGATATGGATCCCGCGGCCATGGTGCTGCATTACGGCCAGGCCATTTTCGAGGGTACCAAGTGCTACCGCCGGGCGGACGGCGGGCTGCAGCTTTTCCGGCCGGGCGACAACCTGGCCCGGATGACCCGCAGCGCCCAGCGCATGGGCATGCCCGCGCTGGATGAGGAAACGGCGCTGGAGGGACTGAAGACGCTGGTCCGGACCGACGCGGACTGGGTTCCCCACAGAGACGGAACCAGCCTGTATATCCGCCCGACGATGATCTCCACCGACGTGGGCCTCGGCGTGCACGCCAGCAAGACGTATCTGTTCTATATCATTCTCAGCCCCGTCGGCGCCTATTATAAAGAAGGCCTGAAGCCCGTAAGCATCTACGTGGAGGACGCGTACGTCCGCGCCGTCCGCGGGGGCGTCGGCTTCACCAAGTGCGCCGGCAACTACGCCGCATCCATCCTCGCGGGGGACGTGGCGGAGAAGAAGGGCTACAGCCAGGTGCTGTGGCTGGACGGCGTGGAGCAGAAGTATGTCGAGGAAGTGGGCAGCATGAACATGATGTTCGCCTACGGAAACAAAATCGTGACCCCGAAGCTGAACGGCTCCATCCTGCCCGGAATCACGCGGGACAGCGTGCTGAAGCTGGCCGCGAAGCTGGGCTTTGAGGCGGAGGAAGGCCGGCTGGACGCGGAGGAGATTTTTGCCGACGCGAAGAGCGGAAAGCTCACGGAAGCCTTCGGAACCGGAACGGCCGCGGTGATCAGCCCGGTCGGGACGCTGGCGCTCCGGGACGAGAAAGTGACTGTCGGCGACGGCGGAATCGGCAGAATCAGCCAGAAACTGTACGACACGCTTACGGGAATCCAGTACGGCCGGATCGAGGATCCGTTCGGATGGATCGTAAAACTCTGAACAGAACGGGAGCGAAATGTTATCTGAAGCCAAAACGCGTCCGGTCCAGTGGACGGACCGGACGCTGAGCGTTTTACGGGCCAGCCGCCTGGACGCCTGCGAAAAGGAACTCGCGGGCCTGAGCGGTCATGGCCTTTTTGACGCGGAAGCGACCGACCTGGACGCGGAACGCCTGTTTGAGATGTCCTGGATGGCGGAAGAGAACGAACCGCCCGGACTGCATACCCTCGAAGGACTCCGGACCCGGGTGCTGGGCAGCTTTCCCGTGGAGATGATGCTGCTGAGCCAGGAGGAGTACGACCTGGTGCTGAAGACGGCGTTCTTCGGCGGGGATATGCCCCTGTTTGACTGGAACGACCTGATTCCCGCCCGGGCTCTGACGCGGAGACTCTGGTGCAGGGTGGAAACAGGAAAAGGGAACAGCCGGATTATCATGCCCCGCCAGCTCTGCGCGGGCGTGGTGCTGATGCAGATCAGCGAGGAGGCCGGGAGAATCCGGGAAACCGTGTCCGAAATTACGGAGACGGTGGACAACACGCTGTATCTGGCGGGCATGATGCCCGCGGAGACGGTGGTCCGGGATCTGGCCCGGCAGCTGAGCGGCACCATGGCCGCGGACAGACCGGATCTGTACCGCCGGCTGCTGAAAGCCTCCTTCGAAACTGCGCCGGACCGGGAGGGCAGGCTGACGCTGATCCATCCCGGGCTCGCGGATCCGCAGAGCTTCCTGCTGGGGAGGAAAGAGCTTTCCTTCGGGACGGATCAGGACACCATGGAGGATCTTTACGACAGCCTTTCGGATGTGGAGGATCCGCTGTACGACCGGATGCTGGGGCTGATCCGGGATCTGAGCCGGCCGGAGGCCGGGGCGGAGGATACCGTGGAGGACCTGATCCTGCTGGCCAAGCAGGGAGCCCCGGTGAATCAGATGAGGGAGGTGCTTTCCTCCCGGATCATCTGCCTGCCTACGGCGGAGATGGTTTCCGTTCTGACGGAATTTCACGACCGGGTGCCGAAATGGTTCTCGCTGAACATGGCGAGGGTGCAATGAAGCTGAAACAGATTACCGTTCCCCCTCAGGGAGAGGGGGAGCGGGCGGACCGCCTGATCCGCCGCTATTTCCCAGAGCTGCCGGAACGGAGCGTCCGCGCGGCTTTTTTGCGCAGGGACGTCAAGCTGGACGGGAAACGCGTCCCGAAGGAAACGGCCGCGAAAGCCGGCCAGGAACTGCGGATTTACCTGCCGGACGAAGAAGAGGAAACCCCGCTTGAGATCATCTACGAGGACGGGGACGTTCTGCTGGTGAACAAGCCCGCCGGGATCTCGGTGGAGCCGGACGGGAAGGGCGGAACGACGCTGACGGAACTGTGCGGGAAGCACGTCCGGGAAAAAAACGCGGACGCCTTTCCTCCGGCGGCGTGCCACCGGCTGGACAATCAGACCTGCGGCCTGTGCCTTTTCGCGAAAAACGAAAAGGCGCTGGATATTCTTCAGCAGGCGTTCCGGGACAGAAGCCTGGAAAAGCGTTACGAGTGTCTGGTGCGGGGAATTCCGAAGCCGCCGCGGGCTGAGTGCAGGGCCTGGCTGATCAAGGACGCCCGCGCGGGAAGGGTGCGGATCGCCGACCGGCCGGAGGAAGGCGCGCGGCCCATCGCGACGGAGTATGAGACGCTGGAGGCGGGAGCCGTTTCCAGACTGCGGGTTCACCTGATTACGGGACGGACCCATCAGATCCGCGCGCATCTGGCGGCGCTGGGGCATCCGGTCCTGGGAGACGACGTCTACGGCGACCGGGAGTTCAACAGGAGCCGGAAGACGAGATCGCTCCGCCTCTGCGCGGTCAGCCTGAAACTGGACACCGGGGGCCGGCTGCCGGAGCTGGACGGAAAGCTGTTCGAGATCCGGGCGCCTTTCTGATGTAACAGAAACGTCATCATTTCGAAAGACACGCTTTACAAAACACGGGATATTCAGATATAATTAAAATGAAATATTTTACGGCAGGGAAAGGAAGGGACAGAAAATGAGACGGAGCCTGTTCTGCTTTCTGCTCACGGTCTGCCTTCTGACGGCGGGAGCCGCTTCGGGAGCGTCCCGGACGGTCAAACCCATTCAGACCGTACCCTACGAGGAGGTTTCCCCGACCCTGGACGGACAGCACCATTATCTGCTGCTCTGCACCGACCAATGGCACGGAAACCCGGGCAATCTGGGGGATACGGACGGGATCGTCATTGTGACGCTGGACACCCGGGGGCACCGGGTGATGCTGACTTCCATCATCCGGGACGCGCTGGTGGAAAGGCCGGAGGAGGACAATCCGGAGGAAACGGGGATCGGCCGGATCAACTATATCGCCAAGCGGCTTGGGCCGGAGGCCCTCTGCAAAGTCATCAGCCGGCATCTTGACGTAAAAATCGAAAAGTATATCCTGTTCGACTTCACACAGATCGCCAACATCGTCGACTTCCTCGGCGGCGTGGATATCGCGCTGAACGCGGACGAGATCGCCTATCTGCGGCGATACGCCGTTCCGGACGGTTCCGTGCGCAGCCTGGAAACGGGCGTGGATCTGCGCGCCGGCGCGACGCACCGGCCGGGCATGTACCATTTCAGAGGGCACAGCGCCGTGATCTACATGCGGATCCGGAAGGCCGGCGGAGGCGGGGATTTCATGCGCACGCAGCGGGCCCGGACGGTTATGAGCACCCTGGCGGACAAATGCCGGGAGATCACGTGGGAAGAGGCCGAGGCGCTGGTGAACAACGTTATGGACAACAACACGATGACCAACATGAACCTGGAGGAAATGCTGGAAGCCGCACGCAGCGCCTATTCCCTGCGGGACTGCACCGTGGAGGAGCTGCGGATTCCGCCGGACGGCGCGGTGGCGCCCATATTATACGCTTCCATGGCCGCGCAGGAGGTGGACTGGGAGGCCTGCCGCGCCGCGATGGCTTACTATCTGAGAAACAATTTCCTTGTTGTGGATGAGGATGACGAATGAAATGTCCTGAATGCGGTCAGTGGAACCGCGCTTCCATGCCCCACTGCATCCGGTGCGGCGCGCCGCTGAACATAGACGCCGCCTCCCGGCTCGACTGGAAGGAAAACCTGCGGGACGAGGGACAGGCCGCGGCCTATATCCGCGTGGACGAATTCGGCCAGACCGAAAACGCGCCCGACGCCAGGGACGCGCTGGCCCGCGAAATGCAGGATCTGAAAAAGCGCAAACAGGAGGGCGAGGAAAAGAAACGGAAGCTGCTGGAGACCATCCGGGGCGGCGCGGAGGACGGCGGGGAGCGGAAATCCTCGTGGCAGGAAATGCCGGCGGACCGGAGCGGAACCGTCCGGATGCGCAGAGTGTCCCCCGACGGGCTGGCCGCCGAGCAGGACGCGGA
>ONXY01000284.1 GCA_900321945.1 uncultured Eubacteriales bacterium
ATGCTCCGCCGGTTTACGGTAGATTTCCTCGTACAGCTGTTCGCACTTCATGGGCTTCCTCCTGTTTTCATGATTTCCGGAGCCGCGGCCGGCTCCCGCCGTTCCGCCGGAACCGGCGGACCCTTTTCATTTTTCTTCCCCGATCCAGCGCCGGAACTCCCCGTAGTCCCGGATGTAATCCTCCGCCCTGTAGAAATCGGACGCGGCCACGCACAGCACGGAATCCTTCTGCAGCCACAGCATCTCCCGCCAGGTGCACCGGTCGATGACCACCCCGATGGACGGGTCGGAAAGCTCGATCTCCTCTCTCCCGTTCCTGTTTTCAAGAATCAGCTGGATCCGCCCGTAGGGGCAGAACAGGAGCTGCTTCAGCTCCTTATGCGCGTGGAACCCGCGCCGGACGCCCTCCGGAACCTTTGAAATATAGTAGATCCTTTTGATCTCAAACGGCGCCTCGCGCGTTCCCTCAAAGAACGACAGCTCTCCGGCGTTCACGGTCGGAATCGTTCTGATGTGAATCACCCGGCATCCGGCCACTTCGTCCTTCGCGCTGAAATCGTCGCCCCGAAGCACCGAATACCACTTGAGGTTCCCGACGCCCTCATACCGGTCCAGCACCTTCCGGGGAACGTCCAGCACTTCGTGGAAGTTATGCTTGTCATAGAAGCGTACCGCTCTCGCGTTCTCCCTCGACACGCACCAGTAGACGCTCTCCAGCCCGTATTCGGTGAAGGCCTTCTCCAGGATGTTTTCCATGCCGAACCAGGCGTACCCACGCCCCATGGACTCGGCCCTGACCGTGATGCCGAACTCGGCGCTGCCCTCCTCGATGTGCTTGAGGCTGACCGTGCCCATATACTCATCCTCGTCCGACGCGATGGCAAGGTGTACGTTCCCCGTGCCTTCCCGGCTCCGCCTGATGAAGTCTTCGGCATCCTGAAGCGTCTTTGAGGCAAAATCCGTCCGAAGGTTCTTCGTCACTTCCCTGTCATGCATCCAGGCAAGCATGAGCGGAGCGTCCCGGAGTTCCAGCTGCCGTAAATACATTCGATCACCCTTCAGAATTCATTGATGGCGTCCGCCACGTACTGTATTTCCTCATCGGTCATCCCGTAATACATCGGGATGCTCAGCTCCGTCGCGCTGATCTCCTCCGCAACGGGGAAAGCGCCCTTCCCGAACCCCAGGTCCCGGTAGCACTCCTGCAGATGCATCGGAATCGGATAATGCCGGTTCGTTCCGATCCCCTTCCCGTTCAGATGGCGTTCCAGCGCGTCCCTCTCCGCGCAGCGGATGCCGAAAATATGCCAGACCGGCTCGCACGCCGGCATCACATACGGAACGGTCACCTTCGGATTCCGGATCAGCGCCGTATACTTCGCGGCGGTTCTCCTGCGGTCCTCGTTCATCCGGTCCAGATGGGGCAGCTTCGCCAGGAGGAACGCCGCCTGCAGCTCGTCCAGCCGGCTGTTGTGGCCCTTGTAAATATGGTGATATTTGTAATCGGATCCGTAGTTTCCGAGCGCCCGGACCTTCTCCGCAAGCTCCGGATCGTCCGTCACGACGGCGCCGGCGTCGCCGAGGGCGCCGAGGTTTTTCCCGGGATAGAAGGAGAATCCGGCCGCGTCGCCGAACGTGCCCGCCTTCCTTCCCCTGTAGGTTGCGCCGTGCGCCTGGGCGCAGTCCTCCACGACCTTCAGCCCGTGCTTCTTCGACACCTCCATGATCGGATCCATGTCGCACACCTGGCCGTAAAGATGGACCGGAATCACCGCCTTCGTTTTTTCGTTGACGGCCGCCTCGATCAGCTCCGGGTTGAGATTGAAAGTCCGCGGATCCGGCTCGGCGAATACCGGCTTCGCTCCCGCGTACGTCACCGCCAGCGCCGTGGCGATATAGGTGTGCGACGGAACAATCACCTCGTCGCCCTCCCCGATGCCGAGCGCCTTCAGGATGAGCATCAGCGCGTCCAGGCCGTTGCCGACGCCGACGCAGTATTTCGTGCCGCAGTAGGCCGCAAAAGCCTTCTCGAACGCCTCGTCCTCCGCCCCGCCGATATACCAGCTCCGCGCGAATACGCGTTCGGAAGCCTCCCTGAGCTCCCGATGAAGCTCTTTCTCCATCGGAAGAAACGTCACAAACGGAATCTTCATTCCCTGTCCCTCTGATTCTTCATCGTCCCGTCCGCTTCCCGACCCGCGCCGGACGGCGGACAGCCATAAAGACAGTATAAGTCCCGGCCCCTGAAAAATCAAGGTCACGAAAAAACAGGTCCATGTCGGTATTCCGCTCAGTTCCAAATACCCCGGCAATGGAAAAGAGGCACGCTCCCTAAG
>ONXY01000019.1 GCA_900321945.1 uncultured Eubacteriales bacterium
ACCCGCCAGGCCTGGGCCACGATGCTGCAGGAGGAACCGGTGTCCGCGATGGCGATGTCCTCGTCCCCCGCCAGCCGGGTCACGGTGTCTACCAGGCGGTAGGAGTTGATGATATCCCCCTCAAAGTATCTGTCCTGCAGAATGGGATAACGGCGCAGCCAGTCTCCGCAGACGGACACCCAGCGGTTGTGGCTGCCGCGCAGTTCTCCGTTCTCTGTCAGGCCGTCCGCCTGCTTCAGGAAATCCAGGACGTTCCCGGCGATATTCTGATCGATCTTCACCCCGTACTGCTTCAGCTCCGCCGGATCGCATTCCACCAGGATTTTCCGGGCCTGTTTCGCGAAATCCGCCACGTTGTATCCCGTGGTGTTCGGCGCCAGCCGGCTTCCCAGAATCAGCAGCACGTCGCAGGTCTGCAGCGCGAAATGGGAGGAACGGTAGCCGTGGTTTCCGCAGCGTCCCGCGAAATACGGGTTGTCCGTCTGAATCGTGTCGATGCCCATCCGGGCGTTCACCACCGGCACGTCGATCTTCGGCAGCAGCTTCCGGAAAAGCTCCGTGCCGCCGGACAGCCGGACGCCCTGCCCCGCCAGAATCAGCGGCCGTTTCGCGTTCTTCAGCTCCCTCAGCACGCTCTCCACCGTTTCCGCCGGAATCGGTTTCTCCTCCGGCGGCGTCCAGACCGGCGGGAAGGCGCAGGGACAGGCGGAGGACTGAATGTCGATCGGCACATGCACGCACACCGGGCCCGGCCTGCCGCTCTCCGCCGTCCAGAAGGCTTCCGCCAGCACCTCCCCGGTTTTCGCCGGATCCGTCAGCGTATAGACCTTCTTGGTCACCGGTTCCATGATCCGGTGGGTCTTCACGTCCTGCGTTCCGTACTGGCGCAGGTTGTTCTCGTCCTCAAACTGCACGTGCCGGCTGTTGGAATCGCCGGTGAACAGCACCACCGGGGAGGAGTCCACGTATGCCTGGGCCATGCCGGTCACCGTATTGGTCAGCGCCGGACCGTTGGTGACGAAGGCCACGCCCGCCTTTCCGGAGATCCGGGCGTATCCGTCCGCTCCCATCACCGCCGCCTGCTCGTGATTGACGAAAGTGAACTTCAGGCTCTTCGACTGGCCCAGCGCCTTGCAGATCCACAGCGCCGCGCCGCCCACGATGACGTAGGCGTGATCGGTTCCCCGGTGCTCCACGTATTTTACGATATATTCCGCGACGTTCATTTTTCTTCATTCTCCTCCAGCTTCAGCTTGTCCATCACGGCCACCAGCGCCCGGAAAATCATCAGATCCTCCATGGAGGTGATCTTGAAATTCAGATCCGAGCCCGGGGAAAACCAGACGGTATGTCCGCATTCGATCAGCAGCGTGCAGGTGGCCACCGAACCGGTGATGCCCTTTTCCTTCGCTTCCGCGTGCAGGGCCAGCATATCCTTCAGCGGCATCGTGTGGGGCGTCTGGGTGCGGTACAGAATCTCCCGGTCGATGCTGATCCGGGACTTGATCTTGTCCTCGGTCTGCAGCATGGCCTCCTTGGTGTCGATGGCGGCGATGGCGTTGCCGTGTTCCCGGCAGACGCGGATGTTTTCGGTGATCACCCGCTGCGGCAGGTAGGGCCGGCTGCCGTCGTGCACCATCACCAGGTCGTCCGGCGAGCATTCCCGCGCCACCCGGTCCAGCACCTTCTCGATGGATTCCTGACCCGTGGCTCCGCCCCGGACGATCCCCTTCAGCTTCGTGATGCGGAACTGCTTCGCGTACAGATCCATGAAGCCTTCCCAGCCCTCCAGGATCGCCACGTAAATGGCGTCGATCTCCGGATGCCGCTGGAAGCACTCCAGCGTGTAGATGATAATGGGCTTGTCGTTCACGTTCAGAAACTGCTTGGGCACCATCTGCTTCGTCCGGGTGCCCGTACCCGCCGCCGTGACAATCGCGATGTTCATTCCGGTTCCTCCTTTTTCACGGCGTCCGCGCTTCCCGCGGAAAGCCGGACGCGCCGCGCCGCCGCTCAGTGATAATATTCCACGCAGGTGGACAGCAGGGTGGAAAAAATGGTAAAGGTCATTCCCGCGAACAGAATGCCGTTGTACAGCGCCGGATTCATTCTGTTCCTGATCCGGCCGGATCCCAGCAGCGCCATGGCCGGATACATGAAGGGGATCATATACCGCTGCTGCATCCCGTCAATCTCCGGGGCGCCCACTTCCGTAAACCAGACGTACATGGACGTAATCATCAGCGCCAGGGCGCCGAAGAGCAGCGCTTCGCCGAAAACCCGGATCCCCGTCCCGGGCAGCAGCCCCTCCTCCTTCGCGTCCGTGAACGCAGCCACCGCCAGAATCATCAGGATCAGCGTCATGTTGTCCCCGCTCCCCTGATATCCGAAGGAATTCACCAGGGCCTGCATCCGATTCGGATCCAGATAATTCTGCAGGAAATGCCAGAGCGTTTCCGCGTAGGTCAGGGGATTCTGCAGGATGAACTGAACCTGTCCGAAAGTATTGACATTGCCGTCGCCCCGTACGTCCCCCTGGCCGCCGCTCCGCCCCATGGGAATCAGGATATGGCACATGACCAGCGCCATGGCCAGAAGAACCGCGGCCGTATAGATCTTCCGGTGTTTTCCGTCCCTGAACTTTCCCCCCGGCAGGAACAGGAAAAGCAGGTATATCGGAAAATAAATCGCCTTGACGTAACAGGCGAAAGCCATGCCGAGGAGCATCACCGCCGCGTCCGAAAGCTTCAGCTTTTCCTCCGGCTCCTGCCACTGAGCGATCCAGTACGCGCAGCTCAGGGTAATTCCCGCGATGACGCCGGGATCGTAACTGTAATTGGAAGCCAGAAAAACGCAGCTGGGAGTCATCAGCGAGAGCGCCAGAATCATTTTCCCGCTTTTCAGCCTCCTGACCGCGAAATAGCCGATCAGCGCGTAGGCGAGCAGGCCGGTAAACCGTCCCAGGCTCCAGATGTCACAGAAGCGCAGACCGAACAGCCGGCCCAGGAACAGCCCCAGGCCGCAGGTGCCCATCCAGTATTCCTTGATCTCCAGATGAAACCCGGAGGTGACGAACACCGCGCCTTCCGCGTATTTTTCGTCCTCGGCCGCCAGGAACGCTTCCCGCTCGGCCAGCCGGTACTCCTTGACGTTTTCCGTCTGCATGGCGTCCCATTCCGCGCCCGTGAAACGCACGTGGCCCAGCGTGGAATAATTCAGCGCGTGCTGGAAATGGTATCCGTCGTCCAGGGCGACTCCGGTGGCGTCCGGCAGCAGAAAGGACGTAAGCCCCCCCGCGATCAGGGTCAGGACCAGGAACAGAACTTCCGGTTTTTTACCCAGCGTCCGTCGGAAAGCCGCGAGGCAGCCCGCCCCCAGGCCCGCCCAGACGCAGACGGCGCCGGTCATCCAGTTGTCCCGGTGATACACGTCCCGGATCCAGACCCGGCTGATCAGATAAACCGCGGCGAAGGCGCAGAGAAAACAGCCGGCCAGCTTCAGGTTCCGCGCCTTTTCATCCCTCATTACCCGCTTCAGACTCTGAATGCCGCTCCGGAGCGCCGTGAGAACGCGCCGCCCCCCTCCGAGGGGAAAGAGCAGCGCCAGGAGAGCCAGCTGCAGCGCGAAGACCGCCGCCAGCCGGGGAAGATGCCATTCCTCCTTCAGCGCCGGGCGGCCGGAAGCATGCAGATAGGTGGTTCCGCGCTCAATCAGCGTCGGATCCGATGAAATGTCGACTTCCGCGTCCGTAAAAACGGGCGGGAGCGTCCGCTGCATTACCCATTCCAGCCCCGCCGCCAGAATCAGCGCGGCCAGCACAAGCGCCGCGGCCCGGATTGCGCGGAAACGGCGTGGATTCGCCTTTTTTTCCATTCGGTCTTACTCTCCCTGCTCAGCTTTCAGGCCCGTGTCCTGTCTCCCCGCGTTTTCTTTTGTTTCCCGGATTGCGGCTCTCTGAGCCGTGTCCGTCACCTGGCGCTGCAGGGAGGAAATCCGCTGATCCATCAGGAACAGTTTGATGATCAGCAGGAAGATCACGATCAGAAAAACCAGGTTCGCGGCGCTCATGACCCCGATCGTCCCGGCCAGCGTCATGACCAGGTTGGGAAGCAGTCCCATCAGGACCAGAATCAGGCTGAAGAACAGCCAGAAAACGGTATCCTCCGTCCGCATCCGGCTCTTCCGCACCCGCCGCAGCACATAGAACGCCGTCAGCAGCGACCCCGCGATCAGCAGCACCCGCATGGCTGTGGACATCTTCCGCTCTCCTCCTGTTCCGGTTATGGATTCCGGGTTTTCCCCCGCGCCGGAGGCATCCGCCCGGTCACAGTTTTTCCCGCTTCATCACCCACTGCAGGACGAAAATGTTGATTCCCATCTGCGCCATATACCGGAAGGACCGGCCAAGGCTCAGATAACTCGTTCCGGCCTTTCTTTCCCGTATGGAAACCGGGCTCTCGCCCGCCCGGGCCCCGCACCGGATCAGATAAGCGAGGGTATCCGGCTCCGGACGGGCCAGGGGGGAGTACGCCATATGCGGCATCACCCGCGCGCCGTACATCCGCATGCCGCAGGTGGGATCGGTCATCCGCTGCCCTGTGGTCAGCCGGACGGCTCCCTCGATCAGAGCGTTCCCGGCCATGCGCAGGCTCCGGGGCCTTTTTTCCGTCAGGAAGCGGGAACCCAGCACCAGATCCAGATTCTCCTTCTCCATCTTTTCCATCATGGGAAGGATGAACGCGGGATCATGCTGTCCGTCGGCGTCCAGCTGAAGAACCGCGTCGTAGCCCTGTTCGCAGGCGTACCGGACCCCCGTCTGAAACGCGCCGGTCAGCCCCAGATTCGCGGGCAGATCCAGCAGGGGATACCCCGCCTCCCGGCACAGTTCCCCCGTCCGGTCCCCGGATCCGTCGTTCACGACGATAAAATCCACTCCCGGCGCTTTTTCCCGCAGCTCCCGCACCGTGGAGGTCAGGCTGGCTTCCTCGTTGTAAGCCGGTATCACCACCAGAAGCTTCAACCCCGTTCCTCCTTCATACCGCTTTATTTCCCGCCGCCCGGAAGCCATTATAAACAGGCGCTTTCCGAAAATCAACCCGGCGCCCCGGAAACGGTTTTTCCCGCGTTCCCCGGCGGGCTTACGTCCCGCCGTAGCCGTTCACGGCGGCGACCACCCGGCTGATCTCCTCTTCCTCCATGTAATCCATCATCGGCAGGGAGACGACCGTGTCGCAGATTCTTTCCGTGACGGGGAAGTCCCCTCTCCTGTATCCGTACTTCTCCGCCATGCAGGGCTGCAGATAGGGGGGCGTCTTATACATGATGTCCGTGGCCACGCCCCGGTCCCTCATCCAGTCCGTAAAGCCCTTCTGATCCTCCACCCGGACGATGAACTGATACCAGGTATGCCTGCACTCCTCCGGAACGCCCGGCAGCGTCACCAGCGGGTTCCGGATCTCCCGCAGGTACCTCCGGGCGATATGGTCCCTGTTCGCGAGCAGCTCCGGCATATGCGCGAGCCTGACCCGCAGCAGCCCGGCCTGGATTTCATCCAGCCTGTCGTTGTATCCTGCGGCGATATTATGATACCGGCGGTCGCTTCCGTAGTTCCTGAGCACTTTGACCCGTTCGGTGATTTCCCTGTTCCGTGAAATCACGCAGCCTCCGTCCCCGAAGCCACCCATGGTTTTCGTCGGATAGAAGCTGAAGAAGGAAGCTTCCCCGAAGAGTCCCGTGTTGATTCCCCGGTACGGCGCGAAATGCGACTGCGCGCAGTCCTCGAACAGCTTCAGCCCGTGCTTTTCGCAGATCTTCAGAATCGGGTCCATTCTGGTCGCCAGCCCGTACAGATGGGTGACGAGAACTCCCCTGGTTCTTTCCGTGACCGCGGCCTCAATCCTGTCCGCGTCCAGCTGGAAATACCCGTCGGGCTCGACGAAAACGGGCTCCGCTCCGCACTGCATGACGCCGAGCACGGTCGCGATATAGCCGTTCGCCTGCACGATGATTTCGTCGCCCGTGCCGATCCCGGCAGCCTGCAGCCCGAGCAGGATGGCGTCCAGCCCGTTGTCCACGCCCGCGCAGAAACATCCTTGCCCGAGCGCCGCGGCAAACTCCTCCTCGAACTTCCGGACCTCGTTTCCGAGAATGTACCAGCCGCTCCGGAGAACCTCCAGGGCCTTGTCCTCGTATTCCTTCTGGAACAGCCTGAAGCCCCTGCCGAGATCATTGATCGGAATCATCCTGAGCTCCTCCCTGCGGGGGATTGCCCCTTCCGCCCTCTCCAGCCTCCGTTTTCCCGTTATCCTCCGCGCGGATGATCCGGTCGATGACGTACAGGGGGCGCTTTCTGGACTCGTCCAGGTTTCTCCACAGATACTCTCCCAGAATTCCCATCATCATCATCTGAAAACTCGAGGTCAGAAGAACCGTCACCATGACGGACGCCCAGCCGGCGGGCGTGTTGTTCACGATTTTGTCCACGACGGCATAGATCCCGAAGATGAGGGCCAGCACGCCGAACAGCGCCCCGATTCCCGTCAGGAACCGGATCGGGCGGTGCGAGAAAACGACGAACGTATCCACGAAAAGGTTGATCCTTTTGGAGTACGTCCACATGGAGACCCCTTTTTCCCGGTCCTTCCGCGTATACTCGATGATCGTCGGCCTGTATCCGAGCCAGATCAGCTGCAGATATACGCTGGAGTTCTTCTCCTGCATATCCACCAGCTTCCGGGCCACCTCCCGGTCGATCAGGAAGAAGTCAAAGCCGCGCCTGGGATAGTCGGAGATGACCCACTTGCGGATCAGCTTATAATATGTGTCCGCGAACCAGTTCTTCAGTGCGGACTCCTCCCGCCCGCCGCGGACCGCCAGATTCACTTTGTTTCCCTTTTCCCAGTTTTTCACCATCTCCGGAATGATGGAAGGCGGATCCTGCAGATCCGCGCTGATGACCGCGACCGCCTCGCCCTCCGCGACGGACAGCCCCGCGACGATGGCCCTGAATTCTCCGAAATTCCGGGACAGCTTGACGATTTTGATCCGGGAATCCTTTTTCTGAAGCCTCATGGCTGTTTCCAGGGTTCCGTCCCCGGATCCGTCGTCCACAAGAATCCATTCCCAGTCGTACTGTTCCGTTTTCTCAAAAACGGAATGAAGGATCTCTGTGTACGTATCGTCAAGATTCTTTTCGTTGTAGTAGCAGGGGGTTACAATCGACAGTTTCATCGCAGCGGCCGGTCCTTTCAGAGAAGCTTTGGATTCACGGCGCTCTCAGCGCCTTTCCGGAGCGGGCGGATCAGGATGCTGTTCTTCCCGCCGGAGAGAAGTCTTCACGGATTCAGTTCGTATTCAACCGCCAGCGCAGGCTCTCCTTCCGGCGTGAAATAGAATTCCATATCTCCCTTGCCGTCAATTCGTTCCACCAGTATTTCCAGATTGTAATCCTTTCCGGAAACGAGGCGTCCCTCCATGGGGCAGCGGGAGAAGAAATTGTCCCCGATCCCGTCTCCGGTAACGGTTCCTTCCGCGAGTACATCCCCCGTGTCCGGATCCGTCACGCGCAGCGTAAGCACCGGGATGCTCCGTCTGTGGAAGCAGGCCGCGCAGAACCTGACGGCGCTGAGATTTTCAGCCTCTGCGGTAAACCGTGTTTTCACGCTCTGTCCGGCATAGTATTCCTTCGGATAATTTGCCATCCTGTCCCCGACGTTGGATACGACCAGATCCCCGTATCCGTTGTCCTTCAGTCTGCGGAGCGCTTCCGGAAGGAATTCGCCGGAAACCCAGATTTCCTCCGTCTGCGGAAGCTTCGTATAATTCGCCTGCACATAAGCG
>ONXY01000014.1 GCA_900321945.1 uncultured Eubacteriales bacterium
GTCGGCGAGGGCCTGCTGAACGCGAAAAAGAACCAGACCGTCAGCATTCTGGTTCCAGCCGGAACGCTGCGTTACAAGGTGCTCAGCATCCGGAAGATGTAAAAAAGGAAGAAGACCATGCCAGAAAACATGAACGGCGCTCAGGAACTGAGCGAACAGGAACAGATCCGCAGGGAGAAACTGCGCGCGCTGCAGGAAGCGGGGAACGATCCGTATCAGATCCGCCGGTTCGACACGGACCGCCATTCAGCGGAGATCAAGGATCATTTCGACGAACTGGAAGGAAAGGAAGTCACCGTCGCGGGCCGCATGATGACCCGGAGAATCATGGGAAAGGCTTCCTTCTGCCATATCCAGGATCTGGAAGGGACGATCCAGGTTTACGTTGCCAGGGATCTGATCGGAGAGGAAGCGTACGCGCAGTTCAAGAAGGACGATATCGGCGACATCGTCGGCGTGAAAGGTACCGTGTTCCGGACAAAGACCGGGGAGACGAGCATTCACGCGGAAAGCTTCACGCTGCTCTCCAAGAGCCTGAAGCCTCTGCCGGAAAAGTTCCACGGGCTGACGAACGTGGATCTTCGCTACCGTCAGCGGTATGTGGACCTGATCATGAACCCGGACAGCCGGGAGACCTTTATCAGGCGGAGCAGAATCATCAGCGCGATCCGGCGGTTTCTGGACGGACAGGGCTTCATGGAAGTGGAGACTCCCATGCTGGTCGCGAACGCGGGCGGCGCCGCGGCGCGTCCCTTCGAAACGCATTTTAACGCTCTGGATGAGGATTTCCGCCTGCGGATCAGCCTGGAGCTGTACCTGAAACGCCTCATTGTCGGCGGGCTGGAGAAGGTATACGAGATCGGCCGCGTTTTCCGCAACGAGGGCCTGGACACAAGGCACAATCCGGAATTCACGCTGATGGAGCTTTATCAGGCCTATACCGATTATCACGGCATGATGGATCTGACGGAGAATATGTACCGCTTCGTGGCGCAGGAGGTCCTGGGAACCACCGTCATCGTCTACAACGGCGTGGAGATGGATCTTGGGAAACCCTTTGCCCGCATAACCATGAAGGACGCGGTGAAGCAGTATTCCGGCGTGGACTTTGACAAGATTCATACTCTTGAGGAGGCCCGGGCTGCGGCGAAGGAGCACCATATCGAGTACGAGCAGCGGCATAAAAAGGGCGATATCCTGAATCTGTTCTTTGAGACCTACGTCGAGGAGCATCTGATCCAGCCCACCTTTGTGATGGATCATCCGGTGGAAATCTCGCCGCTGACCAAGAGAAAGCCGGAGGATCCGGAGTATGTTGAGCGTTTCGAGTTCTTCATGAACGGGTGGGAGATGGCAAACGCCTATTCCGAACTGAACGATCCCATCGACCAGAGGGCCCGCTTCGCCGCTCAGGAAGAGCAGTTCGCGCAGGGCGACGAAGAAGCCAACCACACGGACGAGGACTTCCTGAACGCCCTGGAGATCGGTATGCCGCCCACCGGCGGAATCGGCTACGGAATCGACCGGATGTGCATGCTGCTGACGGACAGCGCGGCTATCCGCGACGTCCTCCTGTTCCCGACGATGAAATCCGTGGACTGAGCTTTTTACCCCTGCGGGAACGCAGGGGTTTTTTATATGAACGAAAAAGGACGGACGGGGAATGACACGGGACGAATACGAGGAGCAGATCCGGCGGAACCTGAAGGAACACAGGGAAAAGCATCCCGACGCGCGGGCTGAGGACGTTGTGAAATTCGTTTTTCAGGGTTTTCTCGGAGCCGGGCATCTTCTCGGAGATCCGGAAGAGACTGAGAAGCGGATCTCCCTTGAAATGCGTGGGGAGGAACCCTCCGGGCGGGAGCCTCTGACGGAAGCGGTCAGTCCGTCCTGGTGCCGGTTGAATCTCAGACGCGCGAAGGCTGAAAATCTGACGCCCCGGATGATTTCCGGGATGATGTACGCGATTCAGCCGGCGGACAGGTTCACGGAGACCGACGTGGAGCGGTTTTGCCGCGCGGCTGCGGAGAAGGAGCGGGATCCGGAGATCATCGGAGCGCTGATTCCTCTGATGAAAGGGAACCGGCTGCCGTCTCATTCGCGCACGTACCGGGAAAAGTACCGTCCCGCTTACAGGGTCGTCTCCGACGAATGGCGGGACATTCTTCCGGCTCTCTGCGCTGCCGCGGCAAAACAGAGACAGCCCGGAAACACCCTGATCACGATCGACGGCCCCTGCGCGTCCGGTAAGACGACGCTCGCGGGAAGAATCGCGGGCGTTCTGGGCTGCGGCGTCGTCCATACGGATGAATTCGTCGTTCCGCATGCGATGAAAACTCCTGAAAGGCTGGCCGTACCCGGAGGAAACTGCGACTGGGAAAGACTGGTACGGGACGTACTCCGGCCGTGGAAACAGGGAACCGCCGTCCTGTATCAGCGTTACGACTGCCGCGGGGATCGCTTTCTTCCGCCGGAAGAACTGAAACCGGGAAATCTGCTGATCCTGGAGGGAAGCTACAGCGGCCTTCCCGCGATCCGTGCACTCTCGGACGTGCGGATTTTTATGAACGTACCGGAGAAAGTCCGGATGGAAAGGCTGAAAAAAAGGGAATCGTCTGATTCCCTGAAACGGTTCCTGGACATGTGGATTCCTCTTGAAAACGCGTATTTTGCAACATACGGGCTGCCGGACGGGGAATGCTTTCTCTATCCGGAACGCGGAAACGAACGGGATCAGTAATAACGTTCGACCGTATAATCGGCCTTTTTATACTTCTTCCCCTCCAGTTCCGCGGTCGGATCGAAACGCTTTTCCTCTCCGTTGAGAATCAGGACGACCCAGGAATGATACCCCTTGATCCGTTCGCCGATCATAAGCTTGGCGGGAATACCCTGGCTGCGGAGCATGGCGACCGTGACGGCGCTCAGATCCTGGCATACGCCCATCCGCTTTTCCCAGGTTTCATCGATCTGCGGCATCATGCCTTTCGTGTCGTTGGACATGATCGAATTGGCCTTCAGATAATCGTATGTAAAACTTTTCTTGACAAACGAACAGATCGTCTTCGCCATTTCCGACGGGTCCGTCATGTCTCTGCACAGTTCCTCCGCCTTCTGCACGGCGGCGGTCTTCGGAGTATAGTTCACGTACTGATTCGGATAGAGGAAAGCGCGGGACGGATCCTTCATTTTGGCGTTCAGGGTGATTTTCCCCGACTGGGAATACTTCTTTCCGGACATATTTTCATAGAGCGTGAAGGTGTATTTGCCGTTTCCGTACTGCAGGGGGAGAACTTCGTAATTTCCCTTGCTGTTCAGGTCGTAACGCAGCTCCTTGTTTTTCCCGTTTTTTACGAGAAGCTTCTGTTTTTTGGAACCTTTGGCGCCCCTTACCATGACGTACCCCTCGCTCATATGGGAACAGTCAATGGTGAGCGCGCCGTCCTTTTTTGTGGTCTTGCCCGTCGCGGGCATCAGCACTTCCGCGAAACACATGACGCAGAGAACAAACAGAAGCACAAGCGAAAGCGCGGCGGCCGCAGCGGGAACGCGCTTTTCATTCAATGCTTTGACCATGTTCATTCCTCCGGAAAACCTTTCAGGCTCTTTTCAGCGGTCTTCCTTTCATGTGCTTAAATATATCACAACGGAGTAAGTTTGACAACCTTTCCGTTTCAGATTATCCCGCCAAGGCTTCGCCTTCGGCGCGCCGGAAATATCAATTGACATCGGGCGGGTTCTTTGATAACATATCGGCTAATAAGAACCCGAAAGGAGCTGATCCGGGATGCTTCAGGGAAAAATCAGGGAAGGCTACACATTTGACGACGTGCTTCTCATTCCGGCAAGAAGCGAAGTGCTGCCCCGGGAAGTGGATCTTTCCATGCAGCTGACAAAAAAGATCAGGCTGAATATCCCGCTGATCAGCGCCGCAATGGACACGGTGACGGACGCCCATATGGCCATCGCCATGGCGAGAGAGGGCGGACTGGGGATTATTCACAAAAACATGACCGTGGAGGAACAGGCGGCGCAGGTGGACAAGGTCAAGCGCAGCGAACACGGCGTGATCACCGATCCGTTCTTCCTGAGCCCGGATCACCGGATTCAGGATGCCGAGGAACTGATGAGCCGTTACCGTATCAGCGGCGTGCCCATCACCCGCGGCGGGAAACTGGTGGGAATCCTGACGAACCGGGATCTGCGGTTTGAAACGGATTACAGTAAAAAAATCGGCGAGGTGATGACCAGCGAGAATCTGATCACCGCGCCGGAGGGAACCACGCTGGAGGAAGCCAAAAAGATTCTGGCCGCGAGCCGGATTGAGAAGCTCCCCATTGTGGATCAGAACGGCTGCCTGCGGGGCCTGATTACGATTAAGGACATTGAAAAGGCGCAGAAGTATCCGAACAGCGCTAAAGACTCCAACGGCCGCCTGCTGTGCGGCGCGGCGGTGGGCGTGACGCACGACGTGTTCGACCGGATCGACGCGCTGCTGGCGGCCAAGGTAGACGTCATCAACATTGACACGGCCCACGGGCACAGCGTGGGCGTCCTGAAGCAGGTGGAGGAGATCCGGAAACGCTATCCGGATATTACGCTGTTCGCCGGAAATGTGGCGACGGCGGCCGCGACGCGGGATCTGATCTCCGCGGGCGTGGATGTTGTCAAGGTCGGTATCGGACCGGGCTCCATCTGCACGACCCGTGTGGTGGCGGGAATCGGCGTGCCTCAGATCACAGCCATCGCGGACTGCGCGGAGGAAGCGGACAAGCACGGCGTCCGTATCATTGCGGACGGCGGCATCAAGTACAGCGGGGATATCACCAAGGCGCTGGCCGCCGGCGGAAGCGCCGTAATGCTGGGATCGCTGCTGGCGGGTACGGAGGAATCCCCCGGGGCCACGGAGATTTATCAGGGAAGAAGCTACAAGGTCTACCGCGGCATGGGGAGCCTCGGCGCCATGGCGGTGGGCAGCGGGGACCGTTATTTCCAGGAGGGAGCCAAGAAGCTGGTTCCGGAAGGCGTGGAAGGCCGCGTTCCCTATAAGGGACCGGTCGCGGAAACCATTTTCCAGATGGTGGGCGGACTCCGGGCAGGCATGGGATACTGCGGCGCGAAGGATATCGATACGCTGCGGGCGGAAGCGGAGTTTATCCGGATTTCCGGAGCCGGGCTTGCGGAGAGCCATCCCCATGACATCAACATCACAAAGGAAGCTCCCAATTATACCCGGAACAACTGACCGGAACAGTAAAACGGCCTCTTTCCCGAATGGGAAGGAGGCCGTTTTCAGACCCGCCGGAACGGCGGCCCGGGGAGATTACTCCGCCCGCAGCATATCCGCGCAGAGAATTCTCAGAAAACGCAGGGCGTTGCCGGTGTTTCCGCCGTTAACCAGCACCGAGAGGAATCCGTTTTCCACATAAGCATATTTGCTCAGGCCGGGAAGGACCGAGACCGGAATGCCGAAGAGATGGGTGTTCCCGTCGGTGGAATCACGCCGCCAGCCGCTCTGCAGACTTACGCCGGCTTCATTGAACAACGCCATCAGATCCCCGTCCGACTCCAGCGCGATCCAGGCTCCCTGGGAGGCCATGGAAACGAAGCTGTCCCTGGGAAGAAGGTACAGATCGCCCTCTCCCGCGGCAATGTAGGTGGTCAGCTGCATGGGCCCGTAGGTCGGATCCGTGGTGAGGAAAACAGCGGACATTTCCTCCATGTCCGGCATCCGGGATTCCCGTATCCCCGCGACATAACGGGAGAGCGCCTGTTCATCGCCGTAACCGGAGATATAGAGATCGACTTTTTTATCATCCGGCGGACGGTAGGCGGTAACAGTGAAATAGATATTAACCGCGAGAGCGCCCAGAATAATGATCAGGGCGTATTTCCACCAGCAGTATGTCAGATGCTGCCGGAGCGTGCGGCTGTTGATCGGCGTCTTCATAACTGAGATCCTCTTTTTATCCGGAGACGGAAAACGCCTTCCGGAATCGGAATAACATAACGATAAACAGTAAGAAGTTTAGCAGAAAAGGCGGAAAAAGGCAAGTTGACGGAGCGTGAAATACTATGATATAATTTTAATAACACAGCGGGGGCAAATCTGGACGGCAATCATCATAAGGAGGAATTTTCATGGCTACAAAAACGATCGTAACCGTAGGACGTCAGTACGGATCCGGCGGGCGGTATGTGGCGCGCCTGCTGGCGGAAAAGCTTGGAATTCCTTACTATGATAAGGAACTGCTGGCCGAGGTGGCGAAAGACAGCGGAATCTGCCAGGATCTACTGGAGGAGCATGACGAAAAAAACACCCGCAATTTCCTGCTGTCCATGATGAGCGGAACCCAGCCCATGGGGGAGAACGGCTCCATGTATCTGGATATGCCGCTGAACCACCGGATCTTTCTGGCACAGTTCGACACCATCCGCCGGATCGCCAGCAACGGCCCGTGCGTCATCGTTGGACGCTGCGCGGATTACGTGCTTCGGGATCAGGAAAACGTTCTGAACGTATTTATAAAGGCGGACCGGGAAGAGAGAATCCGCAGGATCGTGGAGTATTACGGAGCGGACGCGCTGCGGGCGGAGGAGATGATCAAAAAATCCGACAAGCAGAGAGCGTCCTACTACAACTATTACGCAACCGGCACCTGGGGCGACGTGAACAACTACGACCTCTGCGTGGACACGGGCGCGCTGGGGATTGTCGGCGCGGTGGAGCTGATCGCGTACTGCGTGGAGCTGCTGGAAAAGAAAAACGAACAGAAGGAACCGGAAGCATGGTAAAACGGAGCGGCGAGGCGGAAACATGGCGTCTTTCCGCATATCTCCGGAAATGTGCCGTACTGGCGCTGATTCTGGCTGCGCTCACCGGCGCGGCCGCGGCGGATATCGTCTGGCCGGAGGAAACGGCGGGACAAACCGTTCTGAAACAGTACCTGGACAGGGTGAACGAGTTTCTGATCCTTCAGGGCGAACCCGGGATCAACAGCCTGTTCGAAGCCTACCGCGGATTTGAGGTTTTCGGGATAACCCGGGAGCCGGAAGCGGACGTGCCGGACCAGGTTGAAATCACCGCGAAACTGTATGAGAACACCATCAACACGGTGGAGGTGAGGGTCAGCGACTTAAACCGGTTTCCCCGCGTCGCGGCTTCCTTTATCCGGGCGCTGACTCCGGAAACGATGAGCATGACGGAAGCGCTTCAGGTGCCCACGGAGCGGATGCAGAAGGCGGCAAAGGCTCCGGGCAATTCCTTCGAGGATCAGGTGGAAACCCTGAACGGGACCGTTCCGTATATTTATTACGCGTACTATCCGTCCCAGTATCACGACAACGTGAACTGGATGCAGATGACTATCGTATTTCCAATGGAGGGATACTGGGACGGGACGCACGTGCTCAGCGGATCGGAAGCAACCCGCGGGCCGGACAACTACTCCGATCACAGCGCCGATTATGAAGGATACGAATCCGAAGACGACTACACCCATTACGAAATTTTCATGAGTCCCACGCCGGAGCCGGATTCCGCGGCCGGAACGCCGCAGCGGTAATACTCTTTGTTGTTTCTCTGTTGTATTTTCGGAAATGCCTTGATGGATTTCACCGGATTGTATACAATCGATTCGGATGAAATCCTGATTTTTTTATACGGGAGAAACAATATGAACAGAATTCAGATGAAGACGCCGCTGGTGGAGATGGACGGAGACGAGATGACCCGGATCCTCTGGCGGGCAATCAAGGAGAAGCTGATTCTTCCTTTTGTGGATCTGAAGACGGAATACTACGATCTGGGCCTGAAGCACCGGGATGAGACGGACGACCGGGTTACCGTCGAAAGCGCCGAAGCCGCGCTCAGATACGGGGTGGCGGTGAAATGCGCCACGATTACGCCAAACGCGCAGCGGGTGGAGGAATACGGGCTGAAGAAAATGTGGAAGAGCCCGAACGGAACCATCCGCGCCATTCTGGACGGCACGGTCTTCCGCGCGCCGATTCTGGTGGAGGGCGTGCGCCCCACCGTGCGCACATGGGAAAAACCCATCACCATCGCACGCCACGCTTACGGAGACGTGTACAAAAACTCGGAGATGCGGATTCCGGGGCCCGGGAAGGCGGAACTGGTCTTTACCGGTGAGGACGGGAAGGAGATCCGGCAGGAGATCTTCACATTCAAAGGCCCCGGCATCGTGCAGGGAACGCATAATCTGGACAGAAGCATCTATTCCTTCGCTCATTCCTGCTTCAGATACGCGCTGAGCGTCGGGCAGGATCTGTGGTTCTCCACAAAGGATACCATCAGCAAGACCTACGATCACCGTTTCAAGGAAATCTTCGAGGAGCTGTATGAGACAGAATACCGGGAAGCCTTTGAAAAGGCGGGGATCGAATTCTTCTATACCCTGATTGACGACGCGGTTGCGCGCGTGGTCAGAAGCAGGGGCGGCTTTATCTGGGCCTGCAAGAACTACGACGGGGACGTCATGAGCGATATGATCGCCACCGCTTTCGGAAGTCTGGCCATGATGAGCAGCGTGCTGGTCAGTCCCAACGGACAGTACGAGTACGAGGCGGCCCACGGCACCGTAACCAAGCACTACTACAAATATCTGAAAGGCGAAGAAACCAGCACCAATTCCGTGGCGACGATCTTTGCCTGGAGCGGCGCGCTGAAGAAGAGAGGCGAGCTGGACGGTCTGAAGGATCTGGAAGCCTTCGCGGACCGGCTGAAGCAGGCGACGCTCGAAACGATCCGGAGCGGGATCATGACAAAGGATCTCGCGGTGATCTGCGACAGGGAAGTACAGGGCGTGGGAAGCTTCGAATTCCTGGATGCCATCGCCCGGAAACTGGCAGAATAATTCATCTGAAAACCGCCCGGAAACGGGCGGCTTTTTTTGCGGAAAAAACCATCTTGTCCATTGACATGTAAATACTTTCATGGTATGCTTTTCAAGGAAGATGAAACAATCCGCGGGAAGCGGAAATGAACGGAGAGGGAGTGCGGTTATCATGAGTTTTCTGGATAAGCTGTCCCTGGCGGGCCTGGTTCCCGTCATTGCCATCAACGACGCGGAGGACGCGGTTCCGCTGTGCCGCGCTCTGAGCGAGGGCGGACTTCCCGTGGCGGAGATCACTTTCCGGACCGCCGCGGCCGAGGAGTCCATCCGCAGAGTGCACGAGGCCCTTCCGGACGTGCTGCTCTGCGCGGGAACCGTGCTGACCACCGAACAGGTCGACAGGGCCGTAAAGGCAGGCGCCGCCGCCATCGTCAGCCCCGGACTGAACCCCGTTGTGGTGAAGTACTGTGTGGACAGGGGAATTCCGGTATGCCCGGGCACAAGCAGCCCTTCCGATATCGAGACGGCGCTGAGCTTCGGGCTGAAGGCCGTAAAGGTTTTCCCCGCGGAAGCGATCGGCGGACTCAAGCTGATCAAGAGCATGGCCGCTCCCTACGGAGACATGAAATTCATGCCCACGGGGGGGATAAACGAGAACAATATGCTGGATTATCTTGCTTTCCCGAAGATCCTGTGCTGCGGAGGCAGCTGGATGGTGCCCAAGGACGCGGTGGAAAACAAGGACTGGGCGCGCATCACGGAGCTTACCCGTTCCGCGGTGAATAAAATGCTGGGCCTGGAACTGCGGCACGTCGGCGTGAACAGCGGGAGTCCCGAAAAAGCCATGGAGGACGCGAAGATCTTCGCGAAGCTGCTGGGCTGGGAGATCAGGGACGGAAACTCCTCCACCTTCTGCGGAACCGGTTTCGAGATGATGAAGAAGCCCTTCAAGGGGACCCACGGGCATATCGCAATCGGCTGCAACGACGTGGCCCGGGCAAAGTGGCACCTGGAACTTCGCGGATTTGAATTCGTGGACGAGAGTGAAGCTACGTTTAAGAACGGAAAGATGACGGCCGTCTATCTGAAGGATGAGATCGCCGGATATGCCGTCCATCTGGTACAGAAATAATCATACACAACCCAAAAGACGAAGGAGGAACTGACTCATGGCGAAAATCATTACATTCGGCGAAATCATGCTGCGGCTGAAGAGCCCCGGATACGAGCGCTTCTTCCAGAGCCCCGCTCTGGAGGCGACGTTCGGCGGCGGCGAGGCCAACGTGGCGGTCAGCCTGGCCAATTACGGCCTGGACGCGGCTTTTGTGACCGTGATGCCGAAAAACGATATCGCGGAAGCCTGCATCCGCGAACTTCGGGGCTTCGGCGTGGATACCACGAAAATCGTCCGGAAAGACGGGCGTCTCGGAATCTATTATCTGGAAACGGGAGCCGTACAGCGGCCCTCCAAGGTGATCTACGACCGGGCGGGTTCCACCATCGCCGAAGCCAAAGCCGGTGATATCGACTGGAAAAAGGTGTTTGAAGGAGCAACCTGGTTCCACCTGACAGGCATCACTCCCGCCATTTCCCAGGGTGCCGCGGATCTGAGCCTGGAGGCCGTGAAGGCCGCGAAGGAGCTGGGCGTCCACGTCTCCTGCGACCTGAACTACCGCAAGAATCTGTGGAAGTACGGGAAACGGGCGGACGAGGTGATGACCGAGCTGGTGAAATACGTGGACACCGTCATCGCCAACGAGGAAGACTTCCAGAAGGCGCTGGGCCTGAGCGCGGAATCCTCTTCCGCCGCCGAGGAAGGCCAGATCGACGTGGAGCTCTACAAGAAGATTGCCTCCTCCGCCATGGCAAAGTACCCGAACATCAAACGGGTGGCCATCACCCTGCGGGAGAGCAAAAGCGCCAATCACAACGACTGGAGCGCGTGCCTGTACAACGGAAAGGATTTCTTCCTTTCCCGGAAATACAGCATCACGGATATCGTGGACCGCGTCGGCGGCGGCGACAGCTTCGGCGGCGGCCTGATCTACGGCCTGAACACCTACAGCGACGAGAAGACCGCCCTCGAGTTCGCCGTGGCGGCTTCCTGTCTGAAGCATACCATCCCCGGGGACTACAACCGGGTTTCAGCGGCCGAGGTGGAGAGCCTGATGAAGGGCTCCGGCACCGGACGCGTCCAGCGGTAAAAAAGACAAAAAAACCGGCGCCCGCCGGAAATGGACGGGCGCCGGTTTTTGTCTGCCGCCGCGGCGGCACGTTCCGGATCAGGCCAGAGCTTTCCGCAGCGTGTTCCGGACGGCGCCGGGGCCGGCCAGAAGAGACGCGAGGAAGCCTTTGATTTTATCGTCCAGTCCGGTGCCCAGAAGGCAGGTTCCGAAAAGAGCCGGATCGGACAGAAGTCCGTCGATCTTACCTTCCGCCGTTTCCGGGAAGCCGAGACGGATTCCCTGAAGGGCTTCCGTCAGGCGGGGGAGCAGGGGATCGGGGCTGATTTCAAAGGGTTCGCCCCGGTCGTCCACGCCCAGCAGATAGCGCAGCCAGCCGGCGATGGCGAGCGGGATCGCGGTCAGAGATGCGGCGTCCCGGGAAGGATCGGCCAGATAGCTCTTAATGGTTTCTCCGAAACGGATGGGAACCTTCTGACTGGTGTCGCAGGCGATGCGCTGGGGGGTATCGGGCATAAAGGGATTGGGCAGACGGACGTTCACCACCGTATCGATGAATTCCCTCGGGTTGAGAATGCCCGGGTCCGTTACGACGGGAAGCCCCTCGTCGTAACCGATGCGGCGGATCAGACCGACCAGATCGGGATCTTTCATTTCCGCGCTGATCCGGGTGTAGCCCAGGAGACATCCGTACACAGCCAGCGCGGTGTGCAGCGGGTTCAGACAGGTGGTCACTTTCATGCGCTCCACCTTGTTCACCGTTTCCCGGTCCGTAAAGAGGAAGCCCGCGGCCTCCAGAGGCGGCCTGCCGTTCGGGAACCGGTCCTCAAGAACCAGGTATTCGCTCTCCTCGGCATTGACGAAAGGCGCGATGTATGTGTGCTTCGAGGTCACGACGGGATCCAGCCCCTGAAGACCGTCCGCCCGCAGCATTTCTTCCACGGAGGCGTCGGGGCGCGGCGTGATCTTGTCGATCATCGTCCAGGGGAAGGAAACCCGGGCCGGATCGCTGACGTAGGACAGGAATCCCTCATCCTTCCAGCCTTCCGCGAATACCCGGACGGCCTGATACAGCTTCTCTCCGTTGTGGGAGCAGTTATCCATGGACACCATGGCGACCGGCGCGCCGCCCGCCCGGTACCGGGCGAAGAGCAGGGAGACCACCTTACCCAGATAGCTCTCCGGCTTTTCCGGGCCGGCTTCCAGATCCGCAGCGACAGCGGGCAGGAGCTTTCCTTCCGCATCCCGCACGACATAGCCCTTCTCCGTGATGGTAAAGGAAGCCAGCTGCAGGGAAGGGGAGGAGAATACCGATTTCAGGTGATCGAATTCAGCTGCGTTTCCACTGTCCAGCATGCAGGATTCGGCGATGGAACCGACGACTGTTTTTTCCACGGAACCGTCCGATTTCAGGGTTACGAGCAGCGAGTAATTGCCGCTGGGACGGTAGCCTTTTTCCACGATTTCATAGTCGAAACCTTCCAC
>ONXY01000162.1 GCA_900321945.1 uncultured Eubacteriales bacterium
CAAGTGCAAATACAAGCTATAAATTTCGATTATAAGTGTCTGCTCAGCACCTCCAGGGTTGTTGAGCAGACACTACTTATCAAACAGCGCCCTGCGCGCCGTGGAGATCCGCATCTTCGCACGCATGCCTTCCGTATCGCCTTCCGCGAGCATTTCCCGGAAATCCGTCAGCTCCTGCAGAAACGTATCCATCTGCCGCAGCAGCGGTTCCCGGTTCATCATGAACAGCTCGCTCCACATCCGGTCGTTGATCCGGGCGATCCGGGTCAGGTCCCGGAAAGAGTCTCCCGTATAATCCGCCAGGTGCGTATTGTCGCTGCAGGTCATCAGGGAGACGGCGATACAGTGGGTCAGCTGGGAAACGAAGGCGATCATCTCGTCATGCTCCTCCGGCGTCAGCACGGAAATTTTTCCGCAGCCCAGCAGTTTTCCAAGCCCTCCACACCAGCGAATGCCCTGCGCCGTGTTCTTCTCTGTCGGCACGATGATGTAGTTCGCGTCCCGGAAAATCCAGTCGTCGCTGTATTCCACGCCGCTGCGTTCCCGCCCGGCCATAGGATGGGCCGCGATATATTCCGCGTCCTCCCGCAGAATCTCCTGAATCCGGTACACGATACAGCTTTTGACGCCGGTCACGTCGGTCATCATCAGTCCGGGTTTGAACAGATGCTGGTGTTCCTTCACCCAGTCCGGGAAAACCGCCGGATAGAGGCAGGAAATGACCGCGTCAGCCTCCCGGATCAGCCGGTCGTCCTCCGTCCCGGCGCTGCCTTCCTTAATAATCTTCTCCCGCAGGGCGTAGGCGATCGCGTCCTCGTTCCTGTCCAGCGCCATAACGTGAAATCCCAGGCGTTTCAGGGCCTTCGCGTAGCTTCCGCCCATCAGCCCCAGGCCGACGATCAGGATCTTTTTCTTTTCAATCCAGTCCATCCCGCAATTTCCTCCCTGCCAGCCGGCAACTAACAACTAACAACTAATAACTAATAACTGCGATCATCCGCTGATCACTATCCTTGCGTCTATGGCGCGAAATGCCTCCCAGAAACCCGGAAAGCTCTTCCGAACCGCTTCCGCGCCTTCGATCGTGCCGCCGGTGCGCGTGCACAGCACCGCCAGCGCCATCACGATCCGGTGGTCGTTGTGCCCCTGCAGGATCTCCGGGGGTGCCTTCGGCGGTTCCCCGCCGACGGTGATCTCATTCTCCGCCAGGGTCACCTTAACGCCGAACTTCGCCAGTTCCTCCGCCATGGCGGCCCCGCGGTCGCTCTCCTTGAAGCGCAGCCGGCGCGTGCCTGTCAGCTCCGCGCCTCCGTGCATGGCCGCGAAAGCCATCAGCACCGGCGCCAGGTCCGGGCAGTCCGTAATATCCACGCAGGCGTTTCCTTCACGAATCCTCCGGAAATATTCCCGGCAGATTTTATCGCCCTGCAGGCTGTCTTCCCGCAGGCCAGTCAGCCGGACCGGATCCCCGGCTGCGGCCAGGGCTTCGAAAAACGCCGCGTTGGACCAGTCGCCCTCCACGGTCTTCTCCCCTGCCCGGTAACGCGCTCCGCCCGGAATCCGCAGAACTTCCGGCTCCGGCCTTTCAGCCTGCACGCCGCATTCATTCATGGCCTGCATCGTCATCCGCAGATAACTTTCGCTTTCGATGGGCGGCAGGATCCGGATCACGCTCTCCCCCGGAAGCAGGGACAGCGCGTACGCCAGCCCGGTAATAAACTGGCTGGATAGGTCGCCGCGTACTGTGTATTCTCCCGGAACCAGCTTCCCCTGCACCGTGATGCTGTCCGGCGTGCGCTCCAGGCGGAAGCCTTTTTCCGCACAGAGCGCTTCGTAGACGTCCAGGGGGCGGCTCATCAGCCGTCCGCTTCCCGTCAGTTTCATTTCCCGCCCGTTCAGCAGGCACAGGGGCAGCAGGAAACGCAGCGTGCTTCCGCTCTCCCGGCAGGGAATCACTCCTGCCTCCGCGTCCGCCGGCCTGCAGCCGGTCACGCGAAGTCCGTCTCCTTCCGGTTCGATCAGGGCGCCCAGCGCCCGCAGCCCGTCGGACGTCGCCAGGATATCCTCGCTCTGTTCGATGGGGCGGACCAGGCTTTCGCCCTCCGCCAGCGCCGCGCAGATCAGCATCCTGTGGGCCATGGACTTGGACGGCGGCGCCGCCACGGTTCCCCGCAGGGCGCCGGGCTTAAGCGTTACCCGCATCTCAGCATCCTCCCGTCAGGAAGTCCATCGCTTCCAGGTATCCGTCCGTGCCGTGTCCGGAAATCGTTTTCCGGCAGGCAGCCCGGATATAGCTGATTTTCCGGAACGGCTCCCGCTCGTCCACGTCGGTAATATGCACTTCCACCGCTGGAATGCCGACTGCCTTCAGGGCGTCCAGCAAGGCCACGCTGGTATGGGTATAGGCGCCCGGATTGATGATAATCCCGTCCTGCACCCGGTACGCCGCCTGGATGGCGTCCACCAGGTCCCCCTCGTGGTTGGACTGGTAAAAGGATACCTCCGTACCGGTCTTCTCCGCGTGGCGCCGGATTTTCTCCAGCAGCGTGTCGTAGGTTTCCCGGCCGTACAGCTCCGGTTCCCGGATCCCCAGCATATTCAGGTTCGGTCCGTTGATCACCAGTATTTTCATCCCTGCCACCTGCCTTCAATTTCCCGCGCTGTTTCCTCCGGCGTCCCCGCAGGCCGCACCGTGCAGTCTGCGGCCGCCCGGTATACCGGCTCGCGTTCCTTCCACAGCCGGTCCATCTTTTCCCGCGTATCCGCCAGCGGCCGGTCCGCCGTAGGCGTCAGCGATTCCGTTCCCCGCTCCAGCAGGATCAGCCGTCCGTTCCGCCGCAGCGCGGTCACGTTTTCCGGCCGAAGTACGGCTCCGCCGCCGGTGGCGATAATCTGCCCGCCCCGGGCGGAAACCTCTTCAATCACTTCGCTTTCCAGGTCCCGGAAAGCTTTTTCGCCGTCCTCCCGGAAGATTTCCGGAATGGTTTTGCCTGCCTTTGCCTCAATCAGCGCGTCCGTATCGGCCGCGGGCCGCCCGGTCTGTTTCTGCAGTGCGGCGGACACTGTGCTCTTTCCGCTGCCCGGCATGCCGATCAGGACGATATTCTCCTTTTCCCGCGTCAGCTCCCGCCAGATCCGCCCCGCGGTTTCCGGCGGATATTCCCTGTTCCGGAACAGTTCCGCCGCCCGCACCGCCTGAGCGGTCAGCATGAGCAGCCCGCCCTCCGCGGGAATCCCCCGTTTCCGGGCTTCCAGTACCAGATTGGTCCGCAGCGGATTGTAGATCACGTCCGCCACGGCTTCAAGCTTCGGATAGCTGTCCAGGTCCGTCGGGCGCTCCCCGCACCGGGGATACATGCCGCAGGGCGTAGTGTTGATCAGGATCTCCGCGTCCGCATGCTCCGCCGCGGCCTGTTCATAGGACACAGCGCCGCCTTTCGCGGTCCGGCTGACCCGGATCACCTCGCGCGCGCCAAGGGACGCGGCCACGTACCTCGCGGTCAGGCTTGTTCCGCCGGTACCGAGGATCAGAACCTTTTTCCCTTTCAGATCCGCTCCGATGTGCTTCAGCAGCCCGGTCAGTCCCGCCGCGTCCGTATTGTCCCCGTACAGTTTCCCGTTTCTCCGGACGATCGTATTCACCGCGCCGATCGCCCGGGCAGTCTCACTGATTTCATCCAGGTACGGAATAACAGCCTTCTTGTAGGGGATGGTTACATTGATACCCCGGAAATCCCCGTCCTTCAGGAACGCCGGAACCTCCTCCGGCGCAAGCTCCCGAAGCTCGTAGGGTTCCTCCCCGAGCCGGGCGTGGATCTCCGCGGAGAAGCTGTGGCCCAGGCGTTCCCCGATCAGCCCGTAGATCATTCAGCGTCCCTCCGCAGCCAGTCTGTACCGTACCGCAGCGCCAGCGCGTCGCACAGCACCAGGGCCGTCACGCTGTCCGCCACCACCCGGGCCCGGTGCACGATGGCCGGGTCATGCCGCCCTTTCAGCGTCAGCGTCTCCTCCCGGGTGCCTTCCGCGTCCACGGAATCCTGGGGCATCGCGATGGACGGCGTCGGCTTCACGGCGCACCGGAAGCATACCGGC
>ONXY01000331.1 GCA_900321945.1 uncultured Eubacteriales bacterium
CCGGCCGAGGAAGCCGCTCCGGCCGAGGAAGCCGCTCCGGCCGAGGAAGCCGCTCCGGCCGAGGAAGTCGCTCCGGCTGAAGAGACCGCTCCGGCCGAAGAGACCGCGGATCCGGCGAAGGAACTGGCGGACGCGCAGAAGGAGCTGGAAGACGCGCAGAAGGAACTGGACGCCGCGAGGGAAACGGCTTTCGCGAACATCGACGGAGAGGCGGACGCCATCGTGACGCAGCTCGCCGAAGGCGCGGACTGGGATGCCCTCATGGCCGAGAAGAACCAGGATCCCGGCATGCAGAGCGGGATCACCGCGGAGCGCGGATACGCCGTGAGCGCGGATATGACGGGCTTTGATCCCGCCTTCGTGCAGGCCGCCATGGCGCTGGAGAAGGTCGGCGACGTGTCCGCCAAGACCCGGGGGAACAGCTACGGCTACTATATCATCCGGTATGTGGGCGACGCGAAGGAAGGCGCCGTCGCGCTGGACGAGGTGAAGGAGGAGCTCCGGTCCTCCCTGCTGACCACGAAGCAGAACTCGACCTACGACGAGGCGGAGAAGGCCTGGCTGGAGGAAGCCGAGTCCAGCTTCAAAATTGACCTGAAAGCCCTGGAGAACTGACGAAGGAACAAGGACGGGGATGCCGCCTGGAAAGAGCCGGCATCCCCTTTTTTCAACAAGGAGGAACGTATGTTTTTCACTTCCGCCTTCTGGAAACGGCAGGCCCGGGCGGCGCTGAAGAATCACTGGCTGACGGCGCTCCTGATCGCGCTGGTCGTCAGTCTGCCCTCCCTGCTGGTTCAGGGAATCGCCGCCGCGACGGGGAACGACCTGCTCAACCGGCTGACGGACGTGCTGTACGAATCGGTCGGCGCGGGCGGCGCCGTGATGCCCGGCAAACTGATGTCCGGGCTGGAGGAACTGCGGAACGCGGCGGGAATATGGATCATGCAGGGCCTGTATCTGCTTTCCTGGCTGCTGACGCCCTGCCTGACCATCGGCATGGTGAACTGGATGCTCATGCGCCTGCGGAAGCAGGAGGCCGGGGACGTCAGCGCCGTGTTCAGCCGGATGAGCGTTTTTTTCAAGGGCATCGGTATCCGGCTGTACGTGGCCTTCCGGGTGTTTCTCTGGACGCTGCCGGGGCTGGCGCTCGGGGCCGCGGCCGTTCTGCCCATCCTGCTGTCGGACCGCACTTCCAGCATTTCCCTGCTTTCCGCGGCCAACACCGCGGCGGGAATTGAATACGCCGCCGTGGCGGTTACCGCGGCGCTGGGCGTGACCGCCATGCTGCGGTACGCGCTGGGCGACATGGTGCTGGCGGATCATCCGGAGACGGGGCCTGTGAAGGCGGCGGAGGAAAGCAAGCGCCTGACGAAGGGGAGGAAGGGACTGCTGTTCTCCCTGTACCTGAGCTTTATATTCTGGTATCTGGCCGAGACCGCCGCGGCGAACGTGATTCTGGATCTGTTCGGATCCATTCCCGCGCTGATGACCGAAATGCTCTGCTCCCTGGCCATTACGGTCTATCTGCACACCTCCGTGACCGGCTTTTACCTGACCGTTTCGGAATCCGGGAAGGCGGGGAAGGAGACCGTCCCGGAAGAAGAGAACAAAGGCCCCGAGGAAGAGGAGGCGGAACCGTGAAGAAAATCGTCCTCACCGGGGGCGGCACCCTGGGACATGTGACGCCGCACCTGGCGCTGATTCCACACCTGCTGGAAGCGGGATACGAAATCCACTATATCGGTACCGAAAACGGAATGGAGGCGCCGAAAATGCGCTCCGTGCCCGGCGTCGTCTATCACGCGGTGAAGGGCGGCAAGCTCCGCCGGTACCACTCGTGGCAGAACTTCATCGATCCGTTCCGGGTCGCCGCGGGCGCCGTACAGTCCGCGAGGCTGATGGGAAAAATCCGGCCGGACGTGGTTTTCAGCAAGGGCGGATTCGTCGCGGTTCCGGTGGTTTTCGGCGCGTGGCTCCACAGGATTCCCGTGCTGTGCCATGAAAGCGACCTGACTCCGGGACTGGCCAACAGGCTGTGCAGACCGTTCGCGAAGCGGTTCGCCACCACCTTCCCCGAATGCGCGGAGGCGCTCGGGAGCAAGGCGGAATGCACGGGAACGCCCCTGCGGCCTGAGCTTTTCAGGGGCAGCCGGGAGAAGGGGCTGAAGCTCTTCGGCTTCGACGGACGGAAGCCCGTGCTGCTGATGATGGGCGGCTCCTCCGGGGCGCAGAGCGTCAACGGGGCGCTCCGGGCGGCGCTGCCCGGGCTCGCGGATACCTTCGACACGGCCCATCTCTGCGGGAAGGGGAACCTGGATCCGACGCTGGAGGGCCGGGCGGGGTATTTCCAGACGGAGTTTCTGGACGCGGACCTGCCGGACGCCTTCGCGGCCGCCGACATGGTTCTGAGCCGTGCGGGAGCCAACGCGCTGTGCGAGTTTCAGCAGCTGGGTAAGCCCATGCTGCTGGTGCCCTATCCTCTCGGCGCCAGCCGCGGGGACCAGATCCTGAACGCGGAAAGCCTGCGGAAGCGGGGCCTGTGCCGCGTGCTGCTCCAGGAGGACATGACGCCCGAAACCCTGAAGAAGGCGGTTCTGGAAACCTGGGCCGACCGGGAGGCGCTGGAAAAGGCGCTCCGGGAAGCGCCGCCCGCCGACGGCACGAAAAGAGTGCTGGAAATGATCCGCGAGATCGAGAAAAAACCCTGACACAGGAAAAACCGCTTCCGCCGGAAGGACGGAAGCGGTTTTTTATCGGCCCTGTCAGGCCATGAGCGCGTCGGCCAGGGCGGCCAGCTGAGCTTCGCTCTCCGGAGAGAGGGCGGAGACGATCTTCACGGCGGGCTCCAGGAAGGTCAGGTTCTTTGAGCCCTCCAGCATGGTTTTCATGACTTTGACGGCCATGGGAGCCCAGGAGCCGTTCTCGATGAAGCCCACGGTTTTGTTCTGCCAGTTCCGCTCCTTCAGGTGGTCGATAAAGACGCGCATGAAGGGGAAGACGTCGGCGTTGTAGGTCGTGGCCGCCAGCACGGTCTTTCCGTAGCGGAACGCGTCCTCCACCGCCTCGGGCAGGTCGCACCGGGCGAGATCGTTCACCGCCACCTTCGGGCAGCCGCGCTCCTTCAGCATTTCCGCCAGCTTTTCGGCGGCGGCTTTCGTATGGCCGTAGACGGAGGCGTAGCAGATGACGACGCCGTCGGTCTCCGTGCCGTAGGAGCTCCAGGTCTGATACAGGCCCAGATAGTAGTCCAGATTCTCATTCAGCACCGGGCCGTGCAGGGGACAGATGGTCCGGATCTCCAGCCCGGAGAGCTTTTTCAGCGCGGCCTGGACCTGCGGGCCGTACTTGCCGACGATGCCGAAGTAGTACCGCCGGGCCTCGCAGGCCCAGCCCTCGGGATCCTCATAGTCCAGAGCGCCGAACTTGCCGAAGGCGTCGGCGGAGAAGAGCACCCCGTCCGCCGCGTCCCAGGTGAAGATTACCTCGGGCCAGTGCACCATCGGGGCGGCGATGAAGGTCAGCGTGTGCCGGCCCAGGGAAAGGGAGTCGCCGTCCTTCACCACAACGCGGCGGCCGTCCAGATCCGTGCCGTAGAAATTCTTCATCATCTGGAAGGCCTTGGCGGAAGCGACGGTCACGGCGCCGGGATACGCTTCCAGGAAGCGCATGATATTCGCGGAGTGATCCGGCTCCATGTGCTGCACCACCAGATAGTCCGGCCGGCGGCCGTCCAGCGCCGCGGCCACGTTCGCGAGCCACTCCTCCCCGAAGCGGGCGTCCACCGTGTCCATCACGGCGGTTTTCTCATCCAGAATCACATAGGAATTATAGGCCATGCCCCCGGGGACGATATACTGCCCCTCGAACAGGTCCAGATCATGATCGTTGACGCCGACGTACCGGATATCCGCGGAAATCATGTTATAAGCCTCCTGTCGTTAACATTCCCCTTCATTATATCGAAAACCGGGAGAAAAGCAACAAAAAGAGGAAAAAGAAAGAAGAGGGAGAAATCAATAAGAGGATCCTTCCGGCCTTTCCGGAAGACCGGAGAAAAGACCCGGAGGACAGAAGCCATGACACAGAGTGAGCCGCTGGTCAGCGTTATCATTCCGGCGTACCGGGCGGAGAAGCGACTCGGAAAGTGCCTGGAAAGCGTATGCGGCCAGACGTGGAAAAAACTGGAGATTCTGGTGATCGACGACGGAAGCGCCGACGGAACCGGACGCCTGGCGGACGAATGGGCGGAAAAGGATCCGCGGATCCGCGTGACCCATCAGGAGAACGCCGGCGTCGCCGCGGCCCGGAACCGGGGGCTGGATCAGGCGCGGGGGGAATGGATCCGGTTCGTGGACGCGGACGACACGCTTCCGCCGGACTCCATCGGGAAGCTGCTGTCCCGGGCGCTGCGCGAGGACAGCGATCTGGTGATCGCCGGATACGAGCATCAGTGGGCGGAGTTCTGCAGGACGTACAACCTCGCGAAGCGGGACGACACCGTGCGCTGGGAGGAATATCTGGATTTTCTGAATCCCAACGCCAACAGCTTCTTCTGCGGCGTGCTGTGGAACAAGCTGTTCCGGAGGGACCTGATAGAGAAGGGAAAGGTCCGTTTCACGGGCGGGCTGAAATACGGGGAGGATTTTCTCTTCGTGTGCGGATATCTGGCGGAGGCGGAGAGGATCAGCTTCTCCACGGACACGGTGTACCGGTACGTCCGGCATCCCCACTCCATGACCTTTTCCCAGACCTGGGACAGCTTCCGCCATCCCGTCCGGAACCTGAAGAACAAATACAGCCTGTACCTCGGAATGAAAAAGCTTTATCAGGAGCGCGGCGTTTACGGGAAGTACCGGCGCACCCTGTGGATGTACATGATCCGGGTGACGATCAATCAGTAGACCCGGCGCCCCGGAACGGGCGGAACGCGGAAAGGAAGACGGAAGCATGGACAGGTATCCTGTGGAACCGCTGCTGGACACGAAATACGTGAAGGTTTTCGACCTGCTGTACGCGCCGGGGGCCCATTATCTGACGGCGACCCGGCGGGCGGAGAAAGACCTGGTCGCCCGCATGACGGAGGAGGAGTTCGGCGCCATGATCCCGGACGCGGTCTCCCTCTGCGCGGTCTGGCACGAGCCGGGGAAGGAGGACAGGCTGCTGCTGAACCGGGAATACCGGTATCCGCTGGGGCGGTTTGTCCTGAGCGTTCCGGCGGGTCTCATCGATCCGGAGGACCGGGAACTGGAGCGGGAGGAGGCCGTCCGGCGGACCGCCGAGCGGGAACTCTTCGAGGAGACCGGGATCCGCGTCACGGAGAAGGACCGGTTTTCCGTGCTGAACCCCTGCCTGTTCTCCTCTCCCGGAATGACGGACGAGTCCAACGCGATGGTGAGGCTGGACCTGTACGGACACCGGGAGAGCGAGCTGAACCAGAGCCACGCGGAGGGTCCGGAGAAGTTCGGCGGATTCCTGATGGCGGACCGGGCGGAAGCCCGGGAACTGATGGGGCAAGAGTCCGTGTCCGTCTATACCTGGATCGGGCTGGCGGCCTTTCTGATGGGATAAACGCGCGTCCGGCCCCGCCGCGGCCGGCCGCAGAGAAAAACGCCTGAACCTTACCGGTACAGGCGTTTTTTCTGTTTTGCGCGGTCAGAAGCCCAGGCGGCGGCGCATCTCCCGGTACGCGTCCTCCACGCCGCCCAGATCCCGGCGGAAGCGGTCCTTGTCCAGCTTCTCGTGGGTTTTGCTGTCCCAGAAACGGCAGGTGTCGGGGCTGATCTCGTCCGCGAGCACCAGCGTGCCGTCGGCGGTATGGCCGAACTCGAGCTTGAAGTCGATCAGATCCACCCCGACGCCCTTGAAATAGGCGGAAAGCAGATCGTCGATCCGCAGGGCGTAGTAGGCGATCTTTTCCATGGTTTCGTCGTCGGCCCAGCCCATGGCGGAAATATGATATTCGTTCACCATCGGATCGCCCAGCGCGTCGTCCTTATAGCAGTATTCGATCACAGGCTCCCGCAGGGGCGTCCCCTCCGGCAGGCCCAGCCTTTTGGACAGGCTTCCGGCGGCCACGTTGCGCACGATGACCTCCAGGGGGACGATGGAGACCTTTTTCACCAGGGTTTCCCGGTCGTTCAGCTCCTCGATATAGTGGGTGGGGATGCCGTCCTTCTCCAGGATCCGCATCAGGAAATTGCTCATCCGGTTGTTGATCACGCCCTTGCCCTCAATCGTGCCCCTCTTTACGCCGTTGAAAGCGGTGGCGTCGTCCTTGTAGGAGACCAGAACCACCCCGGGATCGTCGGTGGCGAAGACCTTCTTGGCTTTTCCCTCGTACAGCTGCTCTTTCCTTTCCATTGGGGATGAACCTCCAGATTACAGATTGACCTGCCCGGAGCGCTCTGAGCAAATCCGAACATTGCCGATATTCTATCCCCGGAGGGAAACTTTGTCAAGAACGGGGGGAAGGAATCGGCCGGGATCAGAAAAGCGCCGGATTTCCGGCGGAAACGGATCCGTCTGTCCCGGAACGAAAAAACGTACGATGAGGAAGGGACGCGAAAGGAACGTTCGGAATCCGGGACCGGAGCCGGGCTTGATTTTTAACGGGTTATGGGATAGAATACAGAGTGATTTCCTGTGCGGTGACGGCGTGCCGCCGGGCCGGCGGGAACAGTAAGGAGAGAAAAGCCATGAAGGTTGTTTTGCTGAAGGACGTGAAAAATATCGGGAAACGGGACGATATCGTGAACGTCAGCGACGGATACGCCCGCAACTTCCTGTTCCCCCAGCGCCTCGCCGCGGAGGCTACCGCGGGGACGCTGAAGGAAATCAGCAAGAAACGCGCCGCCCAGGACGCCCGGGAAGCGGAGCAGCTGGCCGAGGCGCAGGCGAGGGCCGCCGCCCTGAAAGGAAAGCTGGTCACCCTGGCAGTCAAGTGCGGCTCCCAGGGACGGCTGTACGGCAGCGTGACCGCCGCGGAGGTGGCCGAGGCTCTGGAGCAGCAGCACGGCGTGACCGTGGACAAGCGGAAGATCGAGCTCGGGGATCCCATCCGGGAAGTGGGGGACAGGGAGATCGCCATCCGCCTGTATTCGGGCGTCAGCACGACCATGAAGCTGCGGGTGAAACCGCTGGAGAAATAAGCCGCCCGACCGGCGGGAAGGGACGGAGCGAGGAGTTTGCCGATGCCGGAGACGGATGACCGGGAGCCGCGGGGGATGATCCCCCCCAACAGCCAGGAGGCGGAGATCAGCGTCCTGGGCGCCATGCTGCAGGACGCGGCGGTGGTTCTCCGCGCCATGGAAATCCTGAAAGCGGACGATTTCTATCTGGCGGAGCACCAGGAAATCTTCCGCGCCATGGCGGATCTGAACCGCGAACACAAGCCGATCGATCTGACCACTCTGGCGGCGGAAATGATGCGCCGGGGAACGCTGGCCGGAGCCGGCGGGAGTCCCTATCTCATGCGGCTCATCAGCTCCGTACCGACGACGGCGAACGCCGGCGCGTATCTGGAGATCGTCCGGGAGAAAAGCACTCTTCGGAAGCTGATCGGCGCCTGCCGGGAGATCTCGCGCGAGGCTTACGCCCAGCAGTCGCCGGCACAGGAGATTCTGGCCGGCGCGGAGAAGGCGGTTTTCGACCTGGTGATGGACCGCACGGAGGGGGAAACCCTGAAGCCCGTGGGAGAGGTGCTGGTGAACACCTTCCGGCAGATCGAGGAGCTGGCCCGTCATCCCGGGGAGATTTCCGGCGTGCCGTCCGGGTTCGCGGACCTGGACAGGCTCCTGACCGGCCTGCATTCCGGCGAGCTGATTATTATCGGCGCCCGCCCGGCCATGGGAAAGACCTCCTTCGCCATGAACATCGCCGGCTACGCCAGCATCGTGAAGGGAAAGACCGTCGCGGTGTTCAGCATGGAGATGCCGCGGGAGCAGATTGTGATGCGGGTTCTCTGCAGCGAGGCCAAGGTGAATATGCAGAAGGTCCGGAAGGGAACGCTGGAGGACCGGGAATGGAACGCGCTGGCGAAGGCGCTGGGACCGATCGCCAACGCGCCGCTGTATCTGGACGATACGGCGGGGCTGACGCCCACCGTGCTGCGCAGCCGGTGCCGCCGGCTTATGATGGACCGCGGGCTGGATCTGGTGATCGTCGACTATCTGGGCCTGATGCGCGGCGAGGGGCGGACCGAGAACCGCCAGCTGGAGGTTTCGGAGATCAGCCGCCGGCTGAAAGCCATCGCCCTGGAGCTGAAGATCCCGATCATCGCCTGCGCCCAGCTGAGCCGGGCGAACAAGGAGCGGGTCGACAAGAGACCCGTGCTGAGCGATCTGCGGGATTCCGGATCCATCGAGCAGGACGCGGACGTCGTGCTCTTCCTCCACCGGGAGGAATACTACAACCCGGACACCGAGGACAAAAACATCGCCGAGGTTATCGTGGCCAAGCAGCGGAGCGGTCCGCTCGCGACGGTCAAGCTGGCCTGGCTCAGCGATATCACCACCTTCGCGAACCTGGCCAGGGAGGATTATCCCGCGAAGCCGGGCGGAGCGGGGGACGGCGGCGCGCCGTATTAAGGAATAAGGAGCATATATGGAGAATTACAGGGTTTGCCAGCTGATCCGGGACAGCCGCTTCGAGGGCTTTCTGCTTGTGCGGGGCGCCGAGAAGAAGACGGACCGGAACGGACGCGACTACGTGGATATGAACCTGGGGGACCGAAGCGGGGAGATCAACGCAAAGATCTGGAACTGGGACGGAGTTCAGGAACTCCCGGAGGCCGGGAAACCCGTCAAGGTCCGGGGACTGGTGCAGGAATACAACGGAAGGCTTCAGCTGCGGATCGAGAAGTGGCGCGCGGCGGCGGAAGGGGATTCCGTACCCATGGAGGAGCTGGTGCCTTCCGCGCCTCGGACGGGGCAGGAAATGCTGGATGAGATCCGGAAAACCGTGGCCTCCTTTTCCGGCGAGAGCTACAGGAAGCTGACGGAGGAGATGCTCGCCATGGCGGGCGACCGGCTCAGCTGGTTCCCGGCCGCACAGCGCATGCACCACGCGGAGCGGAGCGGGCTGCTTCACCATACGACGGATATGCTGCATATGGCGGAGGCGGCGCTGCGGGTTTATCCCTGGATGAACCGGGACCTGCTGCTGGCCGGGGTCATCCTGCACGACCTGGGCAAGCTGGAGGAACTGAAGAGCGACGAGAGCGGCAATGTGACGGACTACACCCGGGACGGGCAGCTGCTGGGGCATCTGGTGCGGGGCATCACGCTGCTGAACCGGGCGGCGGAGAAGACGGGCGTCGGCGGGGAACCGCTGGTTCTGCTGGAGCACATGCTGCTTTCCCACCATGGCGAGGCGGAGTACGGGAGCCCGAGACCTCCCATGTTTCCGGAGGCGGAGGCGCTGCACTGGATCGACATGATGGACGCCCGGATGAACACCATGAAGGGCGCCTGGGAGAAAACCCCGGAGGGAGCGTTCAGCGAAAGAATCGCTTCCCTGGACCGGAGAGTTTATCATCCCCTGTATACGGAGGACGCGGAATAAACGGAAAACGGCCGCCCGGAGGGACGGCGGGAGGAAGAACGGCAGACGGACGGGAGGAAAAGAACATGAGAAAACAGAGAGTATTGTGCCTGGTGCTGGCGCTCTGCGCCCTGGTGATGACGGGATGCCAGCAGAAGGAGGTTTTCGACACCACGCTGCCCGCCCAGCGGGACACCGACGCGCCGAAGACGGGCCAGGATCTGTACGGACCCGCGGAAACCGACCCGGTGGACTACGACGACGGAAGCTATGATCCCGCCTCCGAGGAGGGGGGAGACTGGGAGAACGTCAGCGAGCCCGCGGGAGGAGACAGCGCCGCCACGGCGGCCCCCGTCATCCAGAGCGACTACGCGGGCGCCACGCCGGTGCTGATCGATCCGATCGACAAGCCCACGCCCACGCCGCTGCCCACCCTGTCCTTCACCTACGCGGCCTATGAGGCGGCAAGCCTTCACCTGACCTTCGAGGGACCCGCCGGATGGACGGTGAACGACACCGTGGCGGACACCTATACCCTGACCAACCCGAACACGGCCGTGGACTACGCCGCGTTCCTGACGGTGCGGGCGGTGCCGGTGAACAAGCAGTACACAAAGAGCGAACTGAACAGGGAAGTCAAGGGCATGCTGGACACCCTGTCCGGCGCCGGAGACCTGACGGGATTTTCTCCCTCCAACACCGCGGAGCGCACCTTCCTGGGCACTACGGGCGTTTACGCGAACTACAAGGCCGTGGTGAAGGAAACCGGGGCGGAGATCGCCGGACGGATCATCGTGGCCTGCGTGGACAAGACGCTGTACAGCCTGCACGTCAGCTATCCCCGCGGATACACGGACGTCTATGTGAGCGGCGTGTACGACAAATTCCGCCACAGCGTGAAGCGGAACTGAGAAAGGCCGGGGATTCGCGGTATTCCGCGGGAACGGCGGAGCCGGAACAACCGGGAAACCGGAACAAAGGATGGAGGCTTTCCGAGCCATGAGAGGACGGACCCGTTTTATCTTGCTGCTTCTGACGCTGACGCTGGCCGCCGGCCTGGCGGTTCCCGCGTCGGCGGAGGTCATGACCCTGGGGGTCTGGCTGCGGGGAATCCGGATCCAGGAGGACGGCACCGCGGTTCAGGTGCCTGTCAGCGGATCCTTCCGCGTGCTGCAGGGCGGCATCGAGATGGGGATCATTGAAGCCGGAACGGACACGCTGACCCTGAGCGAGGGCGCCGGCGTGGTGCTGGAACCCATGGCGGAGACCTTTACGGGAGCGTGGGACCTGAGCGGCGCCCGGACCGCGGTGAACTGGACGGACGGAAACGTTACGGTGCCCGTACTGCTGCAGGAAGCGCGGGCGCAGGAGACCGGGACGGCCCGGGAGGAGACCGGCAGCGCGGCGTCCGCCGGCAGGGAGGAGACCGGAAAAGAGGGCCGGGAGACGGAATCTCCGGATTCCGGCCTGACGGAACCGGAAACGACCCCGGCCCCGCAGGAAGCCCTGCGGACGCCGGAGCTGAACATGACCCCCGTGCCCACCGCGGAACCCACGCAGGCTCCGGACGTCGGGATGCTTTCCGCTTCGGAGGAAAGCGGGACGTTCCGTATCAAGGCGTTCTACGACGGGAACAACAACGGGGAATGCAGCGTCTACGAGGTGGGCGTCGCCGGCATTCAGGTCTATCTGACGGACATGGAGGACCGGGCCGTGACCGGCGGAACAACAGGCGCGAACGGAGAGATCACGCTGCCCGGGCTGGCGCCCGGCAGCTACCGGATCCGCGTATCCCTGCCGGAGAAATGGGGCTTCAGCCGGAGAGCCAAGGAAACCGGGCTGAACAGGTCCGTCATGGACTTCTCCTCCCAGGCGGAGCAGGACAGCGCGCCGATTACCGTATCCGCGGGCGAGACGGTGGAGCGGGGCGTGGGTCTGCTGAAGGGCGTGACGGTCAGCGGCGTATGCTGGCTGGACGAAAACGCCAACGGCATCATGGAAAAGAACGAGCCCCGGATCGCGGGAGCGCACGTTACCCTCAGGGGCCAGAAGAACGGCCTGGAGTATGAAACCTACTCCGGGGCGGACGGAAGCTTCAGAATCGTCCGCGTCCGCGCGGGATTCTACGATTTCATCGGCTACGCCCCGGACGGCATGATGTTCACCCGGTACAGCAAAACCGGCGGAAAGAACCGCTCCGTGCTGACCGCGGAAGGAAAATCAAAGGCCGCGAGAACGCTGGACCTGAACGACGGATTTGACGAAGCGAACCAGAATATCGGGTATGCCTGGGCGGGAAGCGTCAGCGGCATGGTGTTCCTGGACGCCAATTACAACGGAATGTACGACGAGGGCGAAGCCCCCATGCCCGGCGTGAAGGTGACGGCGATCAAGCAGATCAAGGACGAGGAAATCGCCGTGGCCTACTCCGGGGAGGACGGGCGGTACGTTCTGACCGGGCTGCGCGGCTTTACCTACAAGATCCGCGCGGTGCTGCCGGAGGACGGGAGCGACTTCACCCGTACCGTGTCCGACCCGGCGGGCAATCATTTCGCCGCCCGGGAGGGCCGGCGTGAAAACTTTATGAAGGACGTGGTCCTGAAGGACGGGGAAGCCCGCGAGATCAACGTCGGCGCCATTTACTACGGGTCCGTCAGCGGCACCGTGTACATGGACGACGACTTCTCCGCCACCCTCAGCGGCGGCGAGAAGGTGGTTCAGGATATCAGCGTCTCCCTGCTGGACGGGGACGGACGGCTGCTGGAAACCAGGGAGACCGGCGCGAAGGGAACCTACAGCTTCACCCGTCTGACCCCCGGGAAATACAGCCTGCAGATGACCGCGCAGGCGGGATACGCCTTCACCCGGAAAGGGGAGGGCAACGTAATGCTGAACCGTACCGGAGGCGCCGGATATACGGAAGTTTTCGAGGTGCCCCTGGGAACGGACGTCATCGGCATGGACGCCGGCATGATCCGGCCCGCGTCGGTGCGGGGCGCCGTGTTCGCCGACCGGAACGACAACGGAGTCCGGGACGCGGACGAGAAGGGCCTGACCGGAACGGTCGTGCGGCTGATGAGCGAAGAGGGGGAGGCCTTCTCCGCCGAGATCGGCGAGAGCGGCGACTTCCTCTTCGACGCGGTGATGCCCGGACGCTACTGCCTGGAATACAGACTGCCCGAAACCGGCGTTTTCGCGCGGACCGGAGCGGGGGGAAACACCGTGTCCGGCGAGGAGGGCACGGGCCGCGGCGAATGGTTCGACGTGAAGACGGCGGACAATATCGCGGCGCCGCTCTGCGGCGGCCTCACGCTTGGATCCATCGGCGGAACGGCCTTCGCGGATCACGACGGATCGGGAACCCGGGAAGGAAACGACGAGCTCCTGGCCGGCGTGCGGCTGACGCTGACCCCCTCCAGGGAGGATCTGGAGGAAACGACCGCGGTAACCGGAGGGGACGGAGCGTTCCTGCTGGAGGGACTGCGTCCGGACCGGTATACCCTGACGCTGACCCTGCCGGAGGGAAGGGTGACCAGCCGGCTGACCGGCGTGACGCTGCCGGTCGTTTCCGGGCGGACCACCCAGACGGCGGAGCTGGACCTCACCATGGGGAAGAACTGGACGGATCAGCAGCTGGGCGCCGTTTATCCCGCGAAACTGCGGGGACGGGTCTGGCTGGACGAGAACAACGACGGTCTGCTGGATCCGGAGGAACAGACGCCGGAGGGATACGAGATCGTCCTGACCGACGAGGATACCGGAGAGCTTTTCGATACCCTGCGGACCGGACCGGACGGCGGGTTTGAGACGGCCGGTCTGGTGCCGGGGAGCTTCACCGTGTCCTTCGTACTGGGCGGGGATATGGACGCTCCGGCGGACGGAGACTGCACCTTTGCCCGGGAGGACGGACGCATGGTCATGACCGGCGTCGCCCTTCAGGAAGGGGACGTCCGGGACAATCTGCTGCTGGGTCTGATCCGCTACACCGCCATGGGAGGCAGAGTCTGGATCGACCGGGGCAGCGGCGCGGAAGACCTCGCCGGCGCGAAGATCCTGCTGCTGGACGGGGAAAAGAACACGCTCCGGACAGCCGAAACCGCCGAAGACGGCGCGTGGCGCTTCACGGGGCTGATGCCCGGAACCTATTACGTCCGGGCGGAGCTGCCGGAGGGCGTGGTGGCCGCGGAACCGGACGACGAAAGGCTGGATTCCGGACTGATCTCCGTGGCGACGGAAA
>ONXY01000047.1 GCA_900321945.1 uncultured Eubacteriales bacterium
CCAGCCTCAGGTTCAGGAAATCATGTTCTCTTTCCACGACACCCAGAAGGCGGTTATGGAAAGCTATGAGTACGCCCGGGTGGACGCAGTTATTTCCCGTTCCATCGCGACGGCTCAGTACAAGTCGGGCATCTCCTCTCTTTCCATATCCTACAGAACCTCACAGCTTGAATGCCTTCTGATGAACAACTCCGCCAGGGAACTGACGCCGGAGGTCCGGAAGGCTATCCGGTACGTAGTGGATGTCTCCCGGATCGTATCAAACGTCTATTCCGGAATGGTAACCCCTACCAATCTTCCGTTTTACCCCGGAACCTGGATGTACAACGATTCCCTTTCATCCTATTTCACGCTCAACACGGCTGAGGCCAGGCGTCTGCTGGAGGAGGCGGGCTGGGGAGACGCGGATGAGGACGGCGTCCTTGACCGGCTGAACAGCGAAGGAAAGATGGAACGGCTCCATCTTCGTTTCTTCGTCTATGAAGAACCGGAAAACGACGTCCGGGTCGAGGCCGCGAATCAGATCGCGGAAATGCTTCTGACTGTCGGCATTGACTGCACAGTCGAAACGATGACTATGGCCAATCTGCGGGAGCGGCTTTCAGCAGGTTCGTACGATCTCGCTCTGGCTGCATTCTCCATGGACACGGTTCCGGATCCCGGATTCATGCTGATGCGCGGAAACACGGGCAACTACACCCGCTACCGCAATGAAAGAATCACGGAGATGTTTGAGGATCTCCGCAAACAGACGACCCAGTCCGGATATCAGCAGAAGCTCTGGCAGATTCAGTCTCAGTTTGCGCAGGACTGCCCTTTTCTCTGCCTGTACTGGCGCATGGGCAACGTTCTGACAAAGTATATGTATACCACGGCAAGAGATATCCGGGAATATGAGATCCTGAGAGGAATTGAAACCTTCCATCCCTGATTCGGAAAGGACGGCCGGCATGAACTGGATTGAAATCATCGTACATACCACGACGGCGGGAGCGGATGCCGTATCGTTTCTTCTGATGGAGGCCGGGTCGTCCGGAACCATGACGGAGGACCGGGCGGATATTCCCGATCCCTCCAAGCCGCACGGCATCTGGGAAATCATCGATCCGAAGCTTCTGGAAAACATGCCGGAGGACGTGCTCGTTCACGCATGGTTTGATCCGGAGGACCGATGGTCCGAAAAGCTTTCAGATATCGTTGCCTCCCTGGAGGCTCTTCGTCTCCGGTATCCGGGATACGGTTCCCTCCGTCTGGAATCGAAGACTGTTCCCAACGAGGACTGGGGGGAAAACTGGAAAGCGTTTTATCATTCCATCCGCGCAGGAAAAAAGCTGGTCATCAAACCTTCCTGGGAAAACTACTCCCCTATGCCCGGCGAAAGCGTCATCGAAATGGATCCCGGAATGGCTTTCGGCAGCGGATACCATGATACGACCGTTCTCTGCCTTTCGCTTCTTGAAGACCGGCTCCGCCCCGGCAGCCGGGTGATCGATGTCGGCACGGGAAGCGGAATTCTCGCCATCGGCGCCGCGCTTCTCGGCGCGGAGGATGTGCTTGCCGTCGATATTGATCCGGACGCTGTCCGGGTCGCCCGTCAGAACGCGGAGATCAACCGGGTTGCGGACAGAATCCGGATCCGTGAAGGCGACCTTCTGGATCATGTGGATGAAATCTGCGACGTTTGCGTCGCGAATATTATCGCGGATATTATCGGCCGGCTTGCCGGCCCGCTGAAAGACCACATCCGTCCGGGCGGCCTGTTCATCTGTTCGGGAATTATCCTTGAAAGAAGCGGCGAAATCCGGACCGTTCTCGAAAACGCCGGATATGAAATTCTGGAGGAGCGTTCCACCGAAGAATGGACCGCCTTCTGTTCCAGGAGGCCCGACTGATGCACCGTTTTTATGCTGAAGAATCGCAGATTCGGAACGGAACGGCCGTTCTTTCCGCCGATGACTCCAGGCACGCGGTTCGCGTGCTTCGTCTTCAGCGCGGTCAGGAAGCGGAAATCATCGCCGGCGGCAGGCGCTACAGGGCTGTGCTGGCGGATGCCTTTGAAAACGCGGCTTCCTTTTCTCTGCTTGACCCGCTTCCTACGACCGAGCCCGCTCTCCGCATCACGCTCTTTCAGGGACTTCCCAAAGCCGACAAGATGGAATGGATCATCCAGAAAGCCGCTGAAATCGGAATCAGCGAAGTAGTACCCGTCCGGATGGCTAGGTGCGTGGTCAGACTGGATGAAAAAGACGCGGAACGTAAAACGGAAAGGTGGCGCCGCATTGCCAGGGAGGCCGGAAAGCAGTCGGGGCGCTGTCTGATCCCTGAAGTTTCCCGCCCGCTTGCGCTGGATGAGATCATTCCCCGCGCCCGTTCCCTGGAAGCCTGCGTCGTCCCGTGGGAGGAGGCCCGGGAGCCCGGTCTCAGATCGTTTTTCGGTTCCCGCCGCGGGCTTTCCTCTCTCGGAATTCTGATCGGGCCCGAGGGCGGAATCGAACCGCAGGAAATCGAAATGCTCAGCGGCTGCTTCCAGCCTCTGACGCTCGGACCCAGAATTCTGCGCACGGAAACCGCCGGACTTGTTACCGCCGCCGCCGTTCTTGCCATATGCGGAGAAATGGAGTAATCAGGACAATGACCATCGGTTTTCATACGCTCGGATGCAAAGTCAATCAGTACGATACCCAGGCGATGCGTGAGCTTCTTCTCGCGAAGGGCTATGATGCCGTTCCCTTTCACTCGGACGCGGATATCTATCTGCTGAACACATGTACCGTAACGGGAACGGGAGACCGGAAATCCCTTCAGATCGCCCGGAGGATAAAACGCGAGCACCCGGACAGTCTGCTTATACTGTGCGGCTGTCTGGCTCAGAAAGAAGGAGAGCGTCTGCTGGATCAGACCGGAGCGGATCTGATTCTGGGAACGCAGAACCGGAGCCGGATAGCGGATCTGCTTGAAACGCTGAGAAAGGACGGCGGCCCCATATGCGCCGTAGACCCGCTCGGGCCGGATCTGCCTTTCGAACCTCTCCGGATCAGCAGTATTTCCGGACATACGAGGGCGACAGTCAAGATACAGGAAGGATGCGGCAATCACTGCACATACTGCGTGATTCCTTCCGTCCGCGGCGGCGTCCGTTCCAGACCGCTGTCTGAGATCCGAAGCGAGATTCTGCGGCTGAGAGACGCCGGATTCGTCGAGATTGTTCTTACGGGGATCCATCTGGCGTCCTACGGTCTGGACGGACCTGAGCGGAACGGAGGTTCGCTCATCGACGCGATAAGTGTCGTTCATGAAACGGACGGCATACAGAGAATCCGTCTGGGCTCTCTGGAACCCGGCGTCGCGACGGAATCATTCTGCGCTTCTCTGAAAGACATGCCGAAGATCTGCCCGCAGTTCCACCTCGCCCTGCAGTCAGGCAGCAACAGCGTTCTGGCGAGGATGAAGAGGCGTTACAACACGGAGCAGTACCTCGCCGCGGCATCCCGTCTCCGTTCCGTATTCCCCCGCGCTGCTTTCACGACCGATATTCTGACAGGCTTCCCCGGAGAAACCGAAGACGAGTTTCGGGAGACAAAGGATTTTATTGAAAAAATGGCATACGCCCGGATCCATGTCTTTCCCTTTTCCCCGCGCGCGGGAACGCCGGCCGCCGGAATGCCCGGTCAGCTCTCCCGCGCGGAGAAGGAGAACCGCGCCAGAATTCTGATTTCCGTGGGAGAGCATACGGCCCGGAAATACCTTGAGACATGGCTCGGGGAAACCGCCGTGCTTCTTCCTGAAGAAAAAATCGGCGGAAAATGGGAGGGGTATTCACCCGAATACATCCGGATTACGCTTCCGGAAAACGCTCTGTGTCAGAGCGGGGTCCCTGTTTCAGTCAGGCTCACCGGCTTCACCTCCGGGGGAATGTCGGCCGAAATCATAAAGTGAAAGAAGGAGAAAAAAATGGAAAACTGTCTTTTCTGCAAAATTCTCAGCGGCGAGATTCCGTCGGCAAAGGTTTATGAGGACGAAAACGTCTACGCCTTTCGGGATATCAATCCTCAGGCGCCGTCGCACATCCTCGTCATACCCAGAAAGCACATCCCGTCCATGAACGCCGTCACCGAAGCTTCCGATGCCGAACTGGCCTCCTGTCTCCGCGCGGTAAGGCTGGTCGCGAAGCAGGAGAAGCTTGAGAACGGATACCGCGTCGTTTCCAACTGCGGACCGGACGCCTGTCAGTCAGTTCCTCATCTTCATTTCCATATTCTGGGCGGAACACAGCTTTCCGACCGGATGGCATGAAATTTGAAAAAATGATTGACGGAAAACAGGATTTCGACTATAATAGCTCTACAGTTTTGCCGGTCTCCGGTCCGGTAAAGCCAGAAAGTCGCTTCTTTGAGCGAGAGGAGGGATAAGAGTGTCTGAGGTTCGCATCCGTGAGAATGAGTCCCTGGAAAGTGCGCTCAAACGGTTCAAGCGGCAGTGTGCCCGCAGCGGCGTTCTCCAGGAGGTTCGTAAGCGCGAGCATTACGAAAAGCCCAGTGTAAAACGTAAGAAAAAGGCTGAAGCTGCCCGGAAGCGTAAGTGGTAATCCACTTTTCCCCCTTTCCTGCGAAGGAAAGGGGTTTATTTTTTGCCTCACGTATGTGCTTGAAAACATTTTTTCCGTATGATATAATTATTTAAACTCAGCGAAAAGAGGACGGCATGGTTTATTCCTTTCAATTGTGGAAGCACCCCAACATTCATTACCGTGAAGCTGTTCAGCGTCTTGGACGCTGTGAGCTTTTTTCCATGCTGAGGTGTCTTTCCGTCGATGCGGATATTCAGATCGAAATCATCGGTTCCGCTCCCTTTTTCACCTTTGAGAGCCGTACTCTTTCCCCCGAGGAACTGACCTGGCTCCGGGGGCATTCCGGAATCGTTTTCATGGCTGAAAAGAAGGGCGGGTCGCTTCTTCCTCTTTCCGTATCCCCATCCGAAGCCCTTTCTGAGGAACTGCCGGAAGTCTTGAAGTACAAGGGCAAAACGAGTCCGTCTTTCACCCGCATGATGCTGAATACGGCCATGAGCCTTACTCCGTTCGCCAGGCACGCCGGTTCCGCTGTCGTGCTGGATCCGCTGTGCGGGAAGGGAACCGGACTGTTCTGCGCGCTCTGCTCCGGAGCCAGCGCCGTCGGAATCGACATAAGCGGAAAGGATCTCCGGGAAGCGTCTGATTACTTCCGTCGTTTTCTGAAGCTCCACCGCGTCAGTCACACCTCTGTCCGTCACAGCGAGACGGCCGGTACCCTGCCGGTTCCCGCGGAAACCGTCCGCTTCTCTCTTTCGAAGGAGAAAGGCAGCCCGGATTCCCAAAGATTTCTGACCCTGTACGAGGGCGATACCTCGCTGGCCGGAACACTGCTGAGGAAAAAGCCCGCGCACGCGCTGATCGCGGATCTTCCGTACGGCGTTCAGCACGCCCCTCAGTCCGGAAAAAAGCCGGAGCCTTTTGACCGTCTCCTCTCCAGAGCTCTTCCCGCATGGAAGGAAGCTCTGCGTCCGGGAGGAGCGCTGGCTGTAAGCTTCAACACGCTGACGCTGAAGACGGAAACCGTCCGGTCGCTTCTTGCCGAAGCCGGCTTCCTGGTATGTGATTCCCCCGTTTTTTCCGGCCTGATCCATTCCGTGGAGCAGGCTGTCGTAAGGGATCTTGTTTTCGCGACCGTTCCCAATCATTCCCAAGCTTGAGGAGGCTATTTATCATGACCCTGTCCGAATTGCAGTCCTTGACCGTCATACAGCTCCGCAAGATCGCGCGCGAGCAGAATATCGTGCTGGGCGCCGGCGTGGATAAAGCCGCGATAATCGCAAAAATCGCCGCGAAGCTCGGCATCTCCGTCGAGCCCGAACAGCAGTCTTTCCTGGATGCCGTTCCGGAAGAAACGGTATCCGGCGCGGCCGCTTCCCCGGAGGAAGAGAATCAGGAGCCGGAGCCTGTCCGGAAAGAGGAGGAGGCTCCCGTTCCCGAGATACGAGTAAGCGCTCCTTCGCCCGCCCCCGTCAGGGAAGAGCCTGCCGAGCCCCGATTCCAGGCGGCATGGCACAGTCCCGACTCCCCGCAGGCTCCTTCCCATGCCTGGCCTTCCTCAGGCGCGGGACGTCCCGCCTGGCAGAACACATCGCCTTCCGGCAGGCCCATCGTTCCGGAACAAAGAGCGTCCGCTCTCCGGCCCCATTCCTTCGGGCCCCGTTTCGGTCCGTCCGCGGCGGCTTCTCAGGACGGCGCAGCCGCGCCCGAGCCTGTAACGGCTTCGCCGGTTTCTCCCCTGCCCGATCACCGTGCCGGTTTCTCCGGTTCCTTCGGACCCCGCAGCGCCCCCTCCGTCTCCTCTCCCGCCGTTTCTGCGTCTCCGGTGCCGGAAAGCGCGCCCTCTCTGGCGGAAACGCCGTCGGGTGCTCCGAGTCTGGAGGAGCTGCTGGCCACCGGTGATTTCGAGGAGGGCAGCGGCATTCTCGAGCTGCATCCGGACGGTTACGGTTTTTTACGGGCCTCCAATTTCCTTCCTTCGTCCAGGGATATTTATGTTTCTATGGCTCAGATCCGCCGTTTTTCCCTGAGAACCGGGGATCTGATCCGGGGGAAAATCCGTCCTCAGCGCGAGGGAGACAAGTATTCCGCCCTTCTGTATATTGATTCCGTAAACGATCTGTCCGAAGAGGAGGCGACCTCGCGCCCGTTCTTTGACGAGCTCACGCCCGTATACCCTTCGCGCAGAATGTCTCTGGAAGCGCAGAGCGGTCCTTCCGTTCCCTCGCTCCGTCTGATTGATCTGATCGCCCCGCTCGGATTCGGACAGAGAGCGCTGCTGCTCTGTCCGCCCGATACGGGAAAAAGGGAGCTGATGGCCGATTATGCCCGGATGATCTGCTCAAACTATCCGGATGTGACCGTGCTGATCCTGCTGATCGACATTACGCCGGAGGACGTAACCGCCTTCAGGGAGTCCGTTCCCTGCCCGGTTCTCGCTTCCACCTTTGATCAGGCGCCGGAAGCGCATCTCCGTCTGACCGAGATGGTGGTCGAACGGGCCATGCGGCTCGTCGAACAGAAAAAGGATGTGGTCATACTCGCGGACAGCCTGACGCGTCTCGCAAAAATTTACACCACCGCCGCGGTTCAGCAGGGGCGCAGCGTCCCGGGCATGGTAAATCCCGCTTCGCTGCTGCGTGCTAAAAGGCTTTTCGGCGCGGCGCGTTCTGTGAAGGAAGGCGGATCCCTTACGGTAATCGCCGCCATGGACATACTGACGGGAAATAAAGTGGATGATTCCGTTGTTGAGGAATTCAAGGGTACGGCAAATATGGAACTCGTGCTGGACCAGATTGTCGCCCGCGCCGGCGTTTCCCCCGCCGTCAACCTTCAGCGCAGCTTTACGAAGAATTCCGATATCCTTCTGAACGACCAGCAGAAGGAAGGGCTTTCCCTGATGCGGCAGATGCTCGGTTCCACGACCTCGTCCGTGGCGATTACTCAGCTTCTCTCCATGATGGACAAGGCGCCGACCAACAGCGACCTCCTGCTGAAGATGAAAGACTGGTTTGCTCTGATGAGCAAATCAAAAGGATAAAAAAACTGCCCCGCTTCAGGC
>ONXY01000081.1 GCA_900321945.1 uncultured Eubacteriales bacterium
AAAAGGCAAGGGATTTTATCGCGGACAAGGGATTCTTCTTCTGGAAAAACAAAAACGGGAAAACAGTCGCGTGCTGTTCCTGCAAAACGAACGACGGGCTCGCTTCGATCAGCAGCGTATATACTTTTCCGGACGAACGCAGGAAGCATTACGCCCGGAACCTGGTATATCAGGTGACACGGAAAGCGTCGGAAATGGGATATATGCCGATACTGTATACCGACGCGGACTATCAGGCTTCCAACGCCTGCTATGAAAAGATCGGGTATGTCCCGCGAGGGAAGCTGTGCACTGTCGCGATCATAAACTGACATTTCCGGAAGGATAACGCACCGGGGCTTGAGTAAGAAACGGAAGAAAAGTATTCCTCATTTATCGTGAAACCGGTTTTCACGGAGAGCCGCCGCCGTTTTGACCCACGCGGTATTGTAACGTGCCCGGATCCGGAAACCCGTCTGCGGAGGAAAAGAGAACATGCGGTATGATATCGTCGCGTTGCCCAAAGATCGGTGGAAAGGCACGCCCATCCCCCTGACTACCCGAAGCGACAGCTATTATGACCTTGAACTGAGCCCGTTAACCCGTGACGGATGCACCGTCTCCATGGTAAGGAAACCGGCGGAAAAGGAGATCGTTCATTCGCCGGAGGAATATGATTTCCCGGATTCCCTTTATCAGGACCACTGGGAGGGAGCGGAGGCCTACGGTGTTGTAAGCGAGGCCGGAGAAATGCTGGCCTGTATCGAGGTATGTCCCGAGGAGTGGTCGAACCGGCTCATGGTTACCGAATTATGGGTGAGCGAAGCGCTTCGGGGAAAAGGCATCGGAAAGAGGCTGATGGATCAGGCAAAGGAAGTCGCCGTCCGGCAGAAACGGCGCGCCGTCATTCTGGAAACGCAATCCTGCAACACGAACGCCATCGGATTCTACCTTCACCAGGGGTTTGAGCTGATCGGTTTTGATACCTGCTGCTATACGAACAACGACATCGGCCGCAGGGAAGTCAGGATCAACCTCGGATACTTCTTCCACAGAGAAGGGCGCAGAAGATAGCGTATTCATATCGGACAGCAGATCCCGCAAGGCCGGTCCGAACGAAATACACAGCAAGAACATTCAATGTCTACTATTTCCATTGACATTATGGTTATGCTGTGCTATTTTTGTGATGCCGCGGGACAGCCGCCGGTCGGGAGGGAGGAAACCGCAATGCTGCCGGATCTGCGTCATGGGATGCGCTGTCGGTCCATGCTGATGGGCCGATGTTCAGCATGCGGAGAAAGATGACGCCGAGACCGGCAGATCCTGACGCCCGCGCTGACGGGCGCGTTTTTTTTGAGAGGACGGAAGATGGACTGGACATTCATCACGGCCCATGTGCCCGAATTTCTCGGCGGCGCGTGGGTGACCCTGCGGTTTGGCCTGTACGGGGTGGCCTGCTCGGCCGTGCTGGGCCTGCTGTGCAGCCTGGTTCTGGCATACCGGGTTCCGGTGCTCCGGGCCCCGGTCCGGGCCTATGTGGAACTTGCCCGGAACACGCCGCTGCTGGTCCAGCTTTTTTTCCTGTACGCCGGCCTGCCCAGGATCGGCATCAAAATGAGCGCCCAGGCCTGCGCGGTCGTCGGCCTCACGTTTCTGGGCGGCGGTTATATGGCTGAGGCTTTCCGCAGCGGTCTGGAGGCGGTGGACCGTTCCCAGCGCGAGGCGGGAGAATGCATCGGCCTGACGCTTCCGCAAACGGTGCGCTATGTCGTGCTGCCGCAGGCTCTCGCCACCGCCGCGCCGGCGCTGTTTGCCAACGTGATCTTCCTGATCAAGGAGACCAGTATGTTCTCTGTCCTGGCCATGATGGACCTGATGAACGTGGCGGATACCCTGCGCACCGGCGGCGGGCGCACCATTGAAGTGCTGACCATGCTGGTGACGGCCTACGCGGCCATTCTGCTGCCGGTGTCCTTCCTGGCAACGCTTGCGGAGAGGAGGCTGCGCTATGCCGGATTCGGGCGTCGGCATTCTGTTTAAGGGCGTCAACTTTCAGCGCCTGATGGGCGGGCTGTGGGTCACACTGCGCATCGCCCTGATCACCATCGGCCTGTCTCTGATCCTGGGTCTGCTCTTCGGCCTGATCATGCTCAGCCGGAGGAAAATCCTCCGGGCCGTCTGCCGGGCCTGGCTGGAGATCGTGCGCTTCATGCCGCAGCTGGTGCTGCTGTATCTGGTGTATTTCGGCTTCGCGCGGCTCTTC